>CAMVBD010000209.1 GCA_947165615.1 uncultured Clostridia bacterium
CTTCTCCGTCGTGAAGGAGAAGGAGGCGGTGCCGCCGTCCGGGACCGTGACGTCGATCTTGATAGGACGGTCGGCGTATTTTGACTTTGCCCGATCGACGGCTTCCGTCAGAAGCGAAGAAAGATCCGTTTCGGTTTTCGTCAGATCCCCTTCGTCAAAGACCGAAAGGCTGCCGAGGCGCCCGGCAAGGCGGCTGAGTTTTTTGACCTGCCGTCCGATGTTTTTGACGTCCTCGTTTTCACCGAGAGCGCGCTCGAGGTTTTCGTTGGACTGCGCGATGGAATCCACCGGCGCCTTGAGGTCGCTTTCGGCGCGGGCGATGAACCGCTTTTGCTTGCGGTCCGCTTCCTCCACCGGGCCGAGGAATTTGTCGGCGGCAAAGCGCAGGACGAAGAAGCTGAGGAGCATGGCGGCAAGAAAGCCGACCGCCGAAATAATAAGGATGCGGTAGGGCGCCGTGAGCTCCCGTCCCTGATCGATCACGGTCACGTACGTCCGGTCGCCGAAACGGTACACGCGGTAGCGGTAGGTGCCCTTTGTCCAGCCGGAGGAGCCGGACAGCAGGCTTTTCGCCCAGGTTTCGGCTTCGGCCTCGGACACCGCCGTCATTTCAAAGACGACGGTTTCGGCGCCGCCGGTTTCGTCAAACGCAAACGTAAAATACCGCAGGCTTTTTTCCATTTCGGGGGACGAAGGGCCCATGGGGCCGAACGCGCCGGTTTTGTTTTCCTCCCGCCCGAACGCTGCGTTCGGCTGAAATGCGCCGTGCCCGCCTGAAAGACGCTCGAGCACCCGGTCCGCGTCGGTCGCCGCCATGGTAAAGCCCGTGACGTTGATGACGGCAAGCAGCGACAAAAGCAGAACGCCGATTGCGGCCAGGGCGGTGCGGATGAATTTTTGTTTCGCCTGTTTCATGGGAGTGTTCCTTTCCGCCGGTGGGGTTCCGGCTGTGCTGCGCCCATTGTACGGGGTCGACTTTAAGCGGAGTTTAAAGAATTCCGCAAAAAAAACAGCGCCTTTTGCAAAGACGCTGTTTTTGACGGGCTGCAGAGATCACGCGGATAAAAACCTTATACAAGGTCGGCGTCGGAAGCCATGGCGCCGAGTTTTCGCAGGCACTCGCCGCACACGCGCTTGTCCCGGTAGACCACGACGTCGCTCGCGTTCCCGCAGAAGATGCAGGAGGGCGAGTACTTTTTCAGCACGATGCTCTCTCCGTCCAGAAACACCTCCATGGCGTCTCCGGGGTTGTCAAGGTCCAGCATGCGGCGGACCTCGATCGGGATGACGAATCTGCCGTTTTCGTCAAACTTCCGGACAATTCCTGTTGCTTTCATCAAAAAATCCTCTCTTTTTTTCAGGATGGCTATATCTTAACATAATTATCCATATTTGTCAACATTTATTTTTCCATTTTTTAGGTTTTTTGTAAATATTGTCGAATCATGGGGAAATTTGTCAAATTTTGGAGGGGGCCGCGCTTTTTTCTTATCTCCCCGGCAAATCGTTGCGATAAAAGTTTATCATATGAAAATCCGGGAATCCCCTTGACTTCGCCCGTCCGGTGTGCTAAGATGGGAGCAATTCGAAAAGGAGGATACCGGAATGTACGTTCTTACCGTCAAAAACAACGGCATGATGTGCATGTGCATGATGAAGCGTCCCGAAAAATGCTTCGTCAACGGTATCGCGTGACCTTTTTGATACCGCTGGGGCATTTTTCGGGGGCTTAAAGGCTCCCGTTTCTTTTTGTCCCGCGCCATTTTACACGGCGCTGCCGTAGAAAAGGAGAATTCTTATGAAAAAAGCACTCGCCCTGATCCTGTCCCTTGTGTTCGTTCTGGCCTCCGTGTTCGCGCTTTCCGCCTGCGGCGGCGACGACACCCCTTCCACCGCCCCCGACGGCAGCACCGAAGCCGGCACCGACGCCGGTACCGATGCCGCGCCCGCAAACGCGGACGGCTATGTGATCGCCGTGCCGAACGATCCCTCCAACGAAGCCAGAGCCCTGAAGATCCTGGAGTCCCTCGGCTACATCAAACTGAAGGCCGACGCGGGTCTGACCGCCACGAAACTGGATATCGAAGAGAACCCGCTGAACATTGAGATCAAGGAGATCGAAGCGGCGCAGCTGCCGAACTTCCTTGCCGACGTGGACTTCGCGGTCATCAACTCCAACTACGCGATCGACGCGGGCCTTTCCCCCGCCAACGACGCGCTGGCGCTGGAGGGCGCGTACTCCGATTATTCCAACGTCCTCGCCGTAAAAGCGGACAATAAGGACGCCGACCTGACCAAGGCCCTGATCGCGGCGCTCTCCTCCAAAAAGGTTGCCGATTTTATCGCCGACAAGTACAACAAGGACGTGCTCAGCGTTGTGGAGAACCCCGGCGACGGCTTTGACGCCGACCTTGATTACGCGGCGCTGTCCGGCCAGACCATTACGGTCGCCGCCTCCCCCACGCCCCACGCCGAGATCCTTGAGGTCGCAAAAGAGATCCTTGCCGAAAAGGACATCACCCTCGACATCAAGGTCTTTACCGACTACGTCCAGCCGAACCTGGTCGTCGACAACGGCGAAGTCTATGCCAACTTCTTCCAGCACGTGCCCTACCTCAACAACTTCAACGAAGAAAACGGCACCAACGTGGTCGACGTCCTTGCCGTGCACGTGGAGCCCATGGGCGTTTACGCAGGCAAGACCAACACGCTGCCCACGGTCGATTAAGCCGCTTTCTGACCTGTAAGCAATTGGAAAATGATGTTGGGTGTTGGGTGTCTGGTGTTGGATGAAGGACGGGGCTTTGCCCCGTACCCCATTGAATTGCGCGCGTTGCGCGCCGCCGACATCCAACACCCAACACCCCACATCCAACACCTGACTGATATTTCTTTATTTAAAGATGATCGAAATCAAAAACCTCTCCAAATCCTTCGCCTCCCCCGCCGGGGAGGTGAAGGCGCTTGAAAACGTGGATCTCACCGTCAACGACGGCGAGATTTTCGGCATCATCGGCATGTCCGGCGCGGGCAAATCCACGCTGGTGCGCTGCATCAATCTGCTGGAGCGCCCCACGCAGGGGCAGATCCTGCTGGACGGCGAGGACGTTGCCCTGCTGCCGCCGAAGGCCCTGCGCGAAAAACGGCGCGAGGTGAGCATGATCTTTCAGAGCTTCAACCTCCTGCAGCAGCGCACGTGTCTCAAAAACGTCTGCCTGCCGATGGAACTGACGGGCACCCCGAAAAAGGAAGCGAAGGAGCGCGCCATGGCGCTTCTTACGCGCGTGGGGCTGCCGGACAAAGCCAAAAACTACCCGTCGCAGCTTTCGGGCGGGCAGCAGCAGCGCGTAGCCATTGCCAGAGCCCTTGCGAGCAGCCCGAAGGTTTTGCTGTGCGACGAGGCGACGAGCGCGTTGGACCCCAAGACCACGGGGCAGATCCTGCGGCTCATCCGCGAGATCAACCGGGAACTGAATCTCACCGTGATCGTGATCACGCACCAGATGAGCGTGGTGGAGGATATCTGCGACCGGGTCGCGATCCTCGACAAGGGGACCGTTGCCGAGGTCGGCAAGGTGGCGGAGGTCTTTTCGCGTCCCCAAAGCCGCGCCGCGCGCCGCCTGGTGTTCCCGGAGGGCTATGAGCAGGCGGCCGCCCAGATCCCGGACGGCTGCATCCGCCTGGTCTTCGGCGGGGTGGAGGCTGCCGCAAAGCCCCTGATCGCCACCATGGCGATCGAGCGCGGGATCGTGGCGTCCATTCTAAACGCTTCCACAAAAACGATCGAAGGCAGGACCTACGGGTCCATGCTGCTCAGCGTCCCGGGCGGCAAAAAAGAAGTAGAACGGGCGCTGGCGTATATTTCCGAGTTCCCGGATCTGACCGCGGAGGAGGTGGCCCGCCGTGCTGAATGAGAATACTTTTTCCGAAAAAAGCTGGGCGGAGGCGATAGGCCTGCTGAAGACGGAATTTCCCGCCGCGATCTGGGATACGCTGTATATCACCCTGCTTTCCACCCTGATCGCCGCCGCCATCGCCCTGCCGCTGGGCATGATCCTTGCCGCGGGCGACAAGAAAATCGGCGTGCTGCGCGTGCCGCAGC
>CAMVBD010000210.1 GCA_947165615.1 uncultured Clostridia bacterium
AAAGAGATCGACGACGAAAAACGCGACGCGCTGCGTTTTCTTTCGGGCGAGGGAGAAAAGACGCTGGTCTATGATCCCCTGACCTACTCTGTCACCGTACGTGAGCCGGACGCAGCGGACCCCGCCTTTTTTGCGACCGACCGCGTACTGCGAAACGCCAAACTTTGCGCCGTATTTAACGGGGACGGCGAGATCGTCTCGCTTCGGGACGAGGAAGGGACCGAATACGCGGGCGGCGTCTTAAACCGGCTGAAGCTGTTTTTTGACCGGCCGCTGTTTTTCAACGCCTGGGACATCGACTGGAAATACCACGACCAAAAGGGCAGGACGCTGAAGGCGTACAAAACGACGCTCATCCGAGAAAAGACAAGGGTCGGGCGCGTCCAGCACTACCGACACGGCAAAACGGAGATCCGACAGGAGATCACGCTCAGGGCAGGCGAAGATTTTCTGACGGTCAGAACAGACGTCGACTGGCATGAGACGTTCCAAATGCTGCGAGCGGAGTTTGAGCCCGCGGTCCAAAGCGACAAGGTCGCCTGCGACATTCAGTTCGGGACGATCTTCCGCTCCACCGGAGACAGGACGCCCGAGGAAAAAGCGCAGTTTGAGATCTGCGCGCACAAATACGTGGACGTTTCGGACGAGAGCAAGGGCTTTTCTCTGCTCAACGACTGCAAATACGGACACCGGGTAAAGGAGGGGCTCATTTCCCTGAATCTCCTGCGCTCCCCCGTTTTCCCGGACCCGCACGCCGACCGCGGGCGTCACACGTTTACCTACGCGCTGTATCCGCACCAAGGGGGACTTTCGACCGAGACGCTCCAGAGAGCCTTTGCGCTCAACAAGCCGAAATACGCCTTTACGGGAAATAAGGAACTGCCGCCATTTGTCGGCATCGGGAACCCCGAGATCGTGATCGCCTCCGTCAAAAAGGCGTACAAGGAAGACGCCGTGATCGTCAGGCTTTACGAATCGCAGGGACGGGAGAACACGACGACCCTGCAAACGGACTTTTCGTACAAAGAAGCGTATGTTACGGACCTGATGGAAGAAAACGCCGTCCCGGCGCCCGAAATCCTGACGTTTTGTCCCTATGAGATCAAGACGCTGAAACTGAGTCTTTAAGGAGAGAGGATATGGACATTACAAGAAAAGAAAAAGCCGCGTTTGCCTTAGCCGGCGCGGGGCAGAACATGGTAAATACGCTGGTGGGGACGTTTTTGCTCACCTACATGTACTCCTCCGCCGTCGGCCTCACCAAAGAAGGCGTGGCGGCACTGGGCATCTTTATCACCGCGTCAAAGATCTGGGACGCGGTCAACGACCCGATCATGGGCGTAGTGGTGGACAAGACCCACACGCGCTTTGGAAAACTGCGCCCCTATATCCTGATCACGGCCGTGCCGATCGCGGTGCTGACGACGCTGATCTTTTCGATCCCGCAGTCTTTTAATGAGACGATGAAGCTGGTCTACTTTGCGGCGGTCTATCTCATTTGGGAGACCTTTTACACCCTTTGCGACGTGCCGTACTGGGGACTGGCGGCGCGCCTGTCCAACGACCCAGACGAGCGCACAAAGGCCATCGGCGTGACGCGGGCGGCGCAGATGCTGTCCCTCGGTCTTGTGACGCTGTTCGGCTATAAGTTGGCGGTCCTGTTCAGCGGCGGCGCCGAGGAAGCCACCTCGACCGGCTGGACGCTGGCGGCGCTGCTGATCTCGGTCGTCGGCATGGGGCTGTTTTTGTTCGCGTTCTTCTTTACAAAGGAGAAAAACGACCACGTGGACGAGAACGTGACGCTGAAGGATATTTTCCGCACGACCCTGTCCTGCCGTCCGCTGCTGATTGTCCTTGTCGGCAGTTTTCTGGCGTTCGGCAAAAACATGATCCAGGTCGCGGGAGCGGTGTTCGCGATCATCGTCATGGGCGACGAAAATCTGTTTATGTACCTCGGCGCCATGATTATCGTCGGCATGCTCGTCTCTTCCCTGCTGACGCCGCTGTTTACGAAAAAATTCGGCAACAAACGGGTCATGATCGGCTCCAATCTTCTGTCCGTCGTCGTTTTCGCCGCCATGTATTTCGTCGGCTACCAAAGCCTTGTCGGCCTGATGGTCATGGTACTGCTGAGCGGCATCCTCGGCGGCGTGTTCATGGTCACGCAGACGGCAATGATCGCGGACTGCGTGGACGAGATCAAGGGCCGCACGGGACAGGACCGCGAGGGTGTATGCTTTTCGGGCCTGACGTTTTCGAGCAAGATCATGACCGCGGCGGCGACCGGCGTCTTTTCGCTCATTACGGTGCTGGTCGGGTACGAATCGGGCGCCACAATCACGGCGCATATGCGCGATACCGTGTTTTTGTCGATCTCCCTGATCCCGGCGGTCAGTTCGCTTATTTCCTGCGTGCCCTTCTTCTTTTATCCCGAAGCAAGACGGCAGGATACGCAAAGGACGGCGAGTGAGAAATGAACGGGCAGACAAGAACGAAAAAGGCGGCGGGGATCGTTTTGCTGGTCCTTGCGGCGTTCGGGTTTGCGGTCTTTATTTACCGGCTGAGTTATTACGTCTACGAATACGATCCGCAGTACTCCCCCGTCGATTACGGCAAGTTTAACATCCTATCCTACTTTACGGTGCAGTCGAATTTCGCCGCTTACGTGTACTTTACGTTTGCGGGTCTGGGGCTGCTCGGCGTAAAAAAGGCGCAGAGGATCGGCTTTTCCCCGACTTTCGGGGCGCTTGTCACACTATATGTGCTGGTGGCAGGGATCACCTACTGCGCGGGCTTTCCGCTGGGGCTGACGCCGCCGTTTCACTGGGACAACGCCTATCGCCGCATGAGCGCGGTGATCCAGATCTATTACCACATGGTCATGCCCGTCGCCGTGCTGGCTCTGTGGGCTTTCCCATTAAGCAAAAAGAAACTCGGCGCAAAATGCGTGCTGCTTTCGGGCGTGTATCCGCTGGTCTATTCGGTTTTTTCCATGATACGCGGACGGCTGACCGACCCGACGTATTACCCCTATCCGTTTTATGATCCGGATTTCGTCTGGCAGACTGTCATGAAGGAAAAACCGCTGAATCTTTTCGGCGCGTACGCGCTGATCGGCGTTTTGCTGGTATTCGGGATCGCGCTGTTTATGGGGCTGTGCCTGCTGCTTGTACGGTTCCACAACAGACGCGTAAAGGACTGAGTCCCCGTAAAAAGAGAATGGCCCGCTCCGGGAGACCGGGGCGGGCCGCTGTGATTGTGGGGCTCAGGTCCGGACGCCGAACTCCTTGTCGTCGAAGCCGACGGCCTTGCGGAGGATGAGTCTGGCGTCGGCGGAGGTGATGACCTTGTCGAGGTTGACGTCCGCGGCCTTGAAGGCGCGCCCGGTCTCTTCATAGACCTCGAGCAGAACGGAGGCGCGCAACGCAAGGCGCGCGTCGGAGGCCGTGACCTTGCCGTCGTTGTCGATGTCGCCGAGGAGATACGCGGGCTCGGGCGGGGTCGGCGGATCGTCGGGCGACAGGACCGGGATATTCTCGGTTTTGGTCGCGCCGCAGACAAGGCAGGTATAGGTCATAAGGCCGGGCGTGGAGGTCGTGGGCTGTTTTGTGACCTCGCCCTTGTTCCAGGTGTGCTTGCCGGTGGCGGGTACGGCTTCCGGCGCCGTGATCTCCTTGGTGGCGGCGGCGTCGGAGAAGAGTTTGCCGCAGATCGTACAGCGATAATAAGACTTTGTACCGGGCTTGACGCAGGTGGCGGCGACCTCATTGATCTTTTCGGTCTTGTGGGCGTGCGGCGGGTAAACGGTCACGACGGCATAGGCTGCCGCATTGGCTCTCGAAGCAGCCATTTCATAACCGAGTCTGCATTTGACCCCGTTGACGGTGACGTTGAGGAAGGAGGGATTGAAGGCGTCATAAGCGCCGGTCAACATGGCAATAAACGGATCCATGCCGCCGACGTCCTTGAGGAAGTAAACACTGACAATGTAGGTCCCGGCGACCAGCGGCACATCCTTGCCTGTCATATCATAGCAGTGATAACGCCACGGCTCCCCTTCATTGAACAGCTTTGCAAGCCCGTATTCCCGGAGGGCATCG
>CAMVBD010000211.1 GCA_947165615.1 uncultured Clostridia bacterium
CGGTCTACAGCGGGAACGGCGCGGTCATAACGCGTGAAAAATACGGCTATCTGCAGTCCGGCTGGCTGGTCGACGGCGTCGTCCATGCCTTCGGCGAGCAGGTCGTCATATCCAAAGACACAACCGTTACCGCCGTCTACGATATCGCGCACGACGTTTTTATCGTGGATTCCGAAGGCGGCGTTGTGACTGCGGATAAAAGTTTCGTTCTTTCCGGCGAAACGATCAATCTTGCCGCGAAAGCGGATAAGGGCTATTCCTTCACAGGCGTCCGGGTCCGCGCGAACGGAAACACGGTTTATGAAAAGAACGGCGACAGCCTGGAGACTTCTCACAGCTTTACCATGCCGAACGCCAACGCCGCGATCTATTCCGTGTTTACAAAGAACGTATATCATATTACCGTGGAAGACGACGGTTTCGGCGTCAATGTGGAGAGTTCCGCAAGTACGGCAGCCGTCGGCGACAGGATCACGGTTTCCATTCCCAAAATCAACGGTGTGGAGGGTATCGTCGTCACCGAAAACAGTTCTGGCGCAAGGCATGTCTTCCCGCTCAACGCGGCAGGACAGGCAAACTTTGTCTTTGACTATGAAAGCGACGTTACGATAACGCCCAACGGCTTGCATGAGCACGACGGCGTCGTCTTTACGCCTTGGGGCGCAAATGAGATGGAAAGAAAGTCCCTGCCCGAATCCGGCAGCGTCTTCCTTGTCGACGACATTACGCTCGATGAAGCCTATGCGCCGCGAAAGAACGTGGATATCTGTCTGAACGGCCATACGATCACGGTATCCGATCCTTTCAGCGATCCGTACGTTTTTACGGCAGCAGCATCACATCTTTGCATTTACGACCATGATGATTCCGGCGTGATCGACGCCCGCGGAAAATGCGGGATCGTCAACCTGTTTAACGCAAGGTTTACCCTTTTCGGCGGCACGCTTACCGGCGGCCGCGCCGATACCGGCAGTGTGATAACGGCAGTAACGACAAACGATTACGAGAAGTACTCCGGCTTCACCATGCACGGCGGTGTGATCACGGGGAATACCGGGGAGTCCCAGGGGATCGTCAATACGCAGAATGCGCCGATTCGAATTGACGGCGGCGCGATCACCGGCAATACCGCGCCGACGGCGATCACCGTGCAAAAGAACTGCTTGTTCGAGGTTTCCGGCGATCCGGTGATTACGGATAATATCCCGGCAGGACACCACTATCACAGCAACGTTCTGCTTGCAGGCGGCAAAATCACCGTGAAAGATAAACTTTCAGACGACGCGTTGATCGGCATTACGGTCAACGGTACGCTCAACGCCAGCAGTCATATTCCCTGCACCAACGGGCTTACCGGGAATGGCAATATCCGGAATTTCAGCAGCGACGACGCTTCAAGAGCCATCGGGCTCTTTGACAACGAAGCGGCCGTCGGCATTCCGGCAACCGTTCGCTTTGATGCGAACGGCGGCTCCGGCGAAATGGCGGAAATAAGGCTTGCCATAGGCTCGCAATACACCTTGCCCCCTTGTCTGTTTACGGCGCCGGCCGGCATTTTTGCGGGATGGAAAATCGGAAACAGCAATGAGGTAAGGCAGGAGAACGAAACGATCACCGTGACCGGCGATCTTACCCTGCACGCCGAATGGAATACCTCCGGAGACGAGACGGCGTTTATTGAACCTCATATTCACCGTTGGGAAATCATAACCGATTCATCCGATGCGTCCAAAGCAACGGTCAGATGTGTAAATGAGATTTCAGAGTGCAACGAATCCGATACGCGGTGGGTACAGCTTACGATAGAGGGGCGGCCCGGCGCTTACACAAAAACCTACGACGGCAATGCCGTTTCGGCTTTGATCTCCACGCAAAAGGCGTCACAGGATGAAAAACCATTTTTTGACGGAAGCCTGATTTCCATCGGCAGTATTTCCTATTATGACGAAGCCGGAAGCACACTGTCCGGCGCGCCGGTTGAAGCCGGCACATACACTGCAATGGCGACCATAAGCCCTGTCAACGGCAGGGGGCTTCCGTGTACGATCCGTCAGTCGATCACCATTACCAAGGCAGCGGCGCCAGAGATAACAGTCCGAGGCGTTCATCTTACGCCGCGGTCTTTCAAGCAGCCGATGGCGGAAACCGACGACACTTCCGCTTACGGAACGGTCTTTACAAGGCTGAACGGCGGGAATTGGGTCCCGGGGATCTGCGAGGCCGGGGAACCGGGTGAATATACAGTTGACTGGTACTTTGAGGGACGCAATTACGATAACGTAAACTCACGAGAAAACCCAGGAACGGTGTATTCTTCCATTTCCGACGTCCACAGCCACGACGGGACCGATTTCATCCGCTGGACTGGCACGGATTCCCTGCCGACACAGCCGGGCAATTACTATTTGACGGCAGACGTCAGCCTGTCGTCCGACTGGACGCCCGAGGGCGACGTCAATCTTTGTCTGTTTGGAAAAACGGTCGATCTGAATGACAAGCATATCTTGATCAGAAGCGGCAGCGTTTCTCTTTTTGGTGATGGAGAAGGCACGATCAGCGGGCACGGAGGCATTTTTGTAGGCAAAGAGGCTGCCCTTGATTCCCACGGCGTTGTTTATGAAAGAATAACCAACGATTATGTTTCCAGCGAATTTGATAACCTGGGCGCGGCGCTTATGATTTCCGGCGCTTTTCATATGGACGGCGGCAGGATCGTCGGTTCCGACGCCTATGCCGGCGGCTTGCAGCTCGGCGCAGGCGCATATTTCGGCGTCAGCGGCAGTCCCGTCATTCAGAACAATACGGGACACAGCGGCAAAACGATGAACGTATATCTTGCCGACGCTTCCCAGATCGTACACATAGAAGAGGGGCTTTTAGACAGCGCGCGCATAGGACTTTACGCCAACGCGTACGACGGCGGCGACGAGGACTACGTCCTGACCGATAACTTTACCGCCCATTGTTCCGGCGTTCTTCCCGCACGCATATTCACCCTAGACATAGACCTTGACAACACCTATACGATCGGGCTGTCTGACGCCGGGAACGCCGTGATCCGGCATCACGTTCATCAATTTGAAGTCAAGTTTGCGGAGGGGCGCGAGGATATGGCGGTGTTCCGCTGCCTGAATGAAGAGGACTGCCCGCTGTGCGGTCAGGCCGTTACGGCACAGGTCTTTGCCGAAGACGCCGTTTATGACGGCGAGGAGCACGAAGGCCGTTTGGAGGTGCTTTTTGGCGGGACCCCGCTGGAGAAGGCAGCCAGCAATGAACTTGCGATAGAACTCGGCGGCAAGCATCATTTGTATTGCACGGATATCTATTATTGCGACAAATACAACGTAAAAGTGTCCCGGATCGTAAGGGATGAAAATGGCAAGATCTCATTTATCGACTGCGCCCCGTTTGAGGAAGGAACGTATACCGTTAGGGCGGATCTGATTTATAATGATTTTACGGCCAATACCGAGGAACGCGTTGTGCTCAAAGCGCCGATGACCATCCACAGCCATCAGGGCGCAGAACCGGTCACCGAAAATGAGCGTTTCGGCACTTGCACCACCCCGGCAAGTTATGACGAGGTCGTGTACTGCGCCGTTTGCGGCGAAGAAATGAGCCGGGAGACAAAAACAGGAGCATACGGCGCGCATGTTGAAACCGAGATTCCCGGGACGGAAGCGACCTGCCGGCATACCGGTCTTACGAAAGGAAGCAAGTGCTCTGTTTGCGGCAGACTGCTGAAAGCGCAAACGGTGATCGAAAAGACGGAGCATGCCCCCGGTGAGGCGGTCATGGAGTCCGTTGTTCCCGCAAAGTGCAACGCCGAAGGCAGTTTTGACGAGGTCGTTTACTGCGCGGTATGCGGCACAGAACTCAGCCGTGAGACAAAGTCCATTGAAAAACTCGCGCACTTGCCCGGCGAACCGGTCAAAGAACATGAAATTGCGCCAACCTTTGAAACGGAAGGAGGATTTGACACGGTCGTATACTGTGCGAATTGCGGTGAGGAACTCTCCCGGGAGCACACGGTCACGGAAAGGCTCTTACCCGATCCGACGCAGCCGTCTGACGCTGACGACGGGCTCTG
>CAMVBD010000212.1 GCA_947165615.1 uncultured Clostridia bacterium
TCGGCGTCGGGCTTCGGCGCTTTCGGCGGCTATTCCGGCTACGGCGGCTATTCGGGCTATGCCCGCTCCAATTCCTACCGTTCCGGGCCCTCGTCGGAGTCCTATTCCTACCCGGCGGCAAAGCCGAAAACCCAGTCCAAAACGGCGCAGCGCTTCGACGAGATGATCGGCGGTGCCGTCAAAAAAGAAGCGCCGGCAGCGGCCCAAAAGCTCGCTCCCGGCGATATCGTCCTTCACAAAAAATTCGGCAGGGGAATGGTCCTCTCTGCCCATCCGCTCGGAAACGACGTCCTGCTCGAGGTCGCGTTCGATTCCTGCGGGACCAAAAAACTCATGCAAAACGCCGCGCGGCTGACAAAGCCCGAATGACTCAGTACTCCGAAAACGCGGTCTGGTTGGTCATCCGGAAATTGACGGCGGCCTTTTCGCGGTCAAAGCGGTAAATGCTTAAAATCAGCCCCACGCCGATGTAAACACACAGGTTCGACGAGCCACCCGCCGAAAAGAACGGCAGGGTGATGCCGACAACGGGGAGCAGCATCAGGCACATGCCGACGTTGACCACCGTCTGAAACGCCAGCATCGCGGCAAAGCCGTAGCACATGATTGCCGTGCCGTCCGTCCTGCTTTTCCGCCCCACGGCCACCACGCGCCAAACGATGGCCAAAAGCAGCAAAAGCGCCGCCGCGCAGCCGACAAGGCCCAGTTCCTCGCCGATGCAGGTCAAAATCATGTCGTTTTCGGCCTCGGGTATGGCGTTGTCGATCTGCGTCAGCGCCCCGTGGAACAGCCCCTGACCGGTCAGTCCACCGGAGGTGATGGCGCGCATGCCCCGGTTTTGCTGCATCATGACGTCCGGATACAGGTCCGGATAGATCAGGCCCAAAATGCGGTCCTTTTGGATCGAGTCAAACACAAAGCGCCAGATAAACGGCGCCGCGGCGAGAAGGATGCCGCCGCCGAGGAAAAACCAGCGGAGCTTGACGCCGGCGCAAAACAGCATGACCGCCGCCATAAACAAAAAGACCAGCGCGCTTCCCATGTCGCCCGAAAGCAGGACAAGGCCAGCGGGCACCGCGGCGTGGAGAAGCAGAAGCGCCAAATGGAACAGCCGGTCCAGCTTGTCCCGCACCAGTTCCAGATGCATGCCGAACGTGATGATAAAGCCGATCTTCAAAAGTTCCGACGGCTGAAAAAAGAAGGACGTGCCGGGGACCTTGATCCACGTCTTGGCGTCCGGCCGTTCGGCGGGACCCACGCCGATAAAAAACAGCAGTCCCATCAATAGGATGCATACGGCGCCGATAAACGGAAACAGCCGCGATATAAAATGATAGTCGACAAGGGACACGACCAGCGCGATCATAACGCCGAGGCCGACCGCAAGGATCATGGCTCTGGCGTCGCGCGGAAACGTTTCTCCCTCCGCCATGGCGGGGCGTGTGGCGGAATACACCATGACGATCCCGAAAACGGAGGCCGACAGGCACAAAAGCAGCAGCAAAAAGTCCGTTCCGGCGACCGCTTCCTTCAATTTGTGAATCAGCGTTCTCATATTACAAGCGGGGACATCCCGCGTCCTTTCGCGTAATCTCTTTTATTATACCGTTTATCGCGCGTTTTTTCAATAGTTTCTTTGAAAGGAGTGTCTCCTTTGCCGAAATACCTGTCCAAAAGCGAAGCGGATACCGCCCGCATCGCCGCCGAAATCTGTTCCGGGATCGGCCCCGGCTCTCTCGTTCTGTTTACGGGCGGGCTCGGCGCCGGCAAGACCGCGTTCGTGCGCGGGGCGCTCAAGGCCTACGGCAACCCGTCGCACGTCTCGTCCCCGACGTTTGCCCTCGTCAACGACTACGGCGGCAGCCCGCACCTGTATCACTTCGATCTGTACCGCATAACGGATCTCGACGACCTGTATTCCACGGGCTTTTTCGATTATCTCGGACCCGACAGCATTCTGTTCGTCGAGTGGAGCGAGCGCATCCAAGACTTTGCGGACGCCTTCGGCGGCGTTCGGATCATTACCGTGGACATCGCCCGGACGGACGACCCGGACGGACGCGAGATCACTGTCAAAGGAGGGGAATTCGGATGCTGATCCTCGGCATCGAAACGTCCGCCGTTTCGGTCGGCGCGGCGCTGCTGTCGGACGGCAAAGTCCTGTCCGAAACTTATCTCAACGTGGGGCTGACCCATTCCGAAACGCTGATGGAGGTCGTCTCCGCCTGCCTTCACAACGCCGACAAAACGGTCGCAGACGTCGACGCCTTTGCCGTCAGCAGGGGACCGGGCTCCTTCACCGGCATCCGCATCGGCGTGTCCGCCGTCAAGGGCCTCTGCTTCGGCACGGGAAAGCCCGTCTACGGCGTGTCGACGCTCGAAGCCATGGCATACGGCGCGGCGCTGGAGGACTATCTTGTCTGCCCGGTCATGGACGCCCGCTGCATGCAGGTGTACAGCGCCCTGTTCCGATATCAAAACGGAGAACTGGTCCGTCTTCTGGAGGACAAACCGAGAAAATTGGAAGAACTGGCGGCGGACCTTTCCCGCTTTTCCGGCAAGGCGCTCTTTATCGGCGACGGCGCGAAGCTCGCGGCAAAGTATTTTGCCGAAAAAACAGACCTCCGATTTGAGATTTTTCCCGAAATTTTTCAATATCAGCGCGCCTGCGGTGTTGCATTTGCCGCAAACATACGCTATAATAAAGGGGATAAAGGGGAAGACGCGAAGGACCTGACGCCCTCCTATCTTCGCCTTTCTCAGGCAGAACGCGAAAAACAGAGGAGAGAATCATGATCGCTTTGGGTTCCGATCACGCGGGCTTCCCGCTCAAGGAAGAGATCCGCGCCTATTTTGACAAAACCGGCGTCGAATACCGGGACGTCGGCGCCTACAATACCGACTCCGTCGATTATCCCCTGCAGGCAAAAAAAGCCTGCGACCTCGTCGTTTCCGGCGAGTGCGACAAGGCGATCCTTTGCTGCGGCACCGGCGTCGGCATGTCCATGGCGGCCAACAAGGTCAAGGGCATCCGCGCGGCCGTCTGCACGGATTATTTCAGCGCAAAGTTCACCCGTCTTCATAACGACGCAAACGTGCTGTGCCTCGGCGCCCGCGTCATCGGCGGCGGCGCGGCGCTGGAGCTTGTGCGCGTGTTCCTCGAAACGCCTTTCGAGGGCGGACGCCATCAGCGGCGCGTCGACCTTGTGAACGCGCTCGACAAGACCGAATAACCAAACAAAGCAGAAAACGAGAAAGGAGCTTCTGTTATGTCCAAGATTACCGTCATCAACCATCCTCTTATCCAGCACAAGCTCTCCATCCTGCGCGACAAGAACACGCCCTCCAAACAGTTCAAAGAACTGATCAGCGAGATCGGCATGCTCATGTGCTACGAGGCGACGAGAGACCTTGAACTGATGGACTGTGAAGTGGAAACGCCCATCTGCACGGCGAAGGTCAAAAAACTCTCCGGCAAAAAACTTGCCATCGTTCCGATCCTGCGCGCCGGCCTCGGTATGGTGGATGGCGTAACGGCTCTGATCCCCTCCGCCAGAATCGGCCATATCGGTCTGTACCGTGACCCCGAAACGCTGCAGCCCGTCGAGTATTACTGCAAGCTTCCCCACGACATCGAGGAGCGCGACGTCATCGTCGTCGACCCCATGTGCGCGACCGGCGGCTCCGCCATCGACGCCATCTCCCTCATCAAAAAGCGCGGCCCCAAAAACATCAAGTTCATGTGCACCATCGCCGCTCCCGAGGGACTCAAGGCCCTGCAGGCCGCCCATCCCGACGTCAATATCTACTGCGCGGCGCTCGACGACTGCCTCAACGACCACGGCTACATCGTCCCCGGCCTCGGCGACGCCGGCGACCGGATCTTCGGCACAAAATAAGTTCCTTCCGAAATATCGGGACCCGTTCCTTTCCGAAACGGGTCCCTCTTTTTGTTTATTCCAGCGGGGAAGCGACGGCCTCTGAGTCTTCGATCCCGATTATTTTTACCTTCAGGATCCGACCGGTCAGGGCCTCGTCGGACTGCATGCGCACGGGCGTGTAGTTTTCGG
>CAMVBD010000213.1 GCA_947165615.1 uncultured Clostridia bacterium
GTCCTTTTATTCCCATTTGTACGGCGCAAACCGCAGCATGCCCTTCGGCGCCGCCGTCGCCATGCTCGTACAGTCGTTGCGCGAGAAGACAAGGTGATCGAGCACGTCGATCCCGTAATCCCGCAGGTCTTCGATCAGTTTTTTCGTAACGACAAGGTCCGTCGCGGACGGTTCGCTCTCTCCGCCCGGGTGCGCGTGCGCAAGGATCAGGTGTTTGGCGTGCAGCGGGAGGACGGCGTCAAGAATATCCTGCAGACGCAAAACCACTTCGTTGCCGCTGCCCGTATGCAGGCGGATAAAATCCAGCGCGCGGTTTCCGGCGTCCAGCGGCAGTACGACGACGCTTTCCCGCGTGTAGCCGACAAAATACGGCCGCAAAAGCTGCTGCGCATGCAGAGTATCCCGCACGACGACGCCGGTTTTGTCCGTCCCGATCAGCGCCCGTCTGCAAAGCGAGGGGATCGCGCGCAAAAGCAGGAGCGTCGCGTCCGTGAGCCCCGGCATGGGCCTGTCCGACGCGCCGACGGCGTCAAAAAACGCCGCGGTCGAGCCGTAGATCCGTTCGATCTCATCCAAAATCTCATTCGCGGCGGCAGGCTTGTTCTCATACAACAGCAGCAGCGCCAGCAATTCCCGATCCGAAAGCGCCTGTTCGCCCTGTCCGAGAAGCCGATCCAGCAGCCGGTCGCGCCGCGCCGTCCCGTCCGATCCCATTTCGCATCCCCTCCTTTTTATTCATTTTAGCGTCTTTCCCTTCGATTGTAAAGTGTTTTTTAACAGCATGAGCAAAAGGGCGTTCCTTTTTACAAAAAAGAAGACTTTTCCGGGAATATAAAAAAGGATTGCAAGACCGGCGTTTCCATGCTATAATATCATCGGCAAAAATCGAATTCCATTCAGAGAGGAGTTTTTTATGAGCTTAACTTCCAATTTCGGCGCGCAGATGGGCAGACTTGTGTTCAAAAAGTTTGACTACTACACGACGCACGCCATGGAGACGCAGGAGCGCATCCTGATGGAGATCCTCAAGCGCAACAAAAACTGTGAACTCGGCAAAAAGTATGATTTTGCGAATATCCATTCCATTGAGGAGTTCCAGGATAAGGTCCCGCTGTCCACGTTCGAGGATTACGCGCCCCTCATTGACCGCATGGTCGAGAACAACGAAAAAAACATCATCACCAGCCAAAAGGTCCTGCTGTACTGCTCGTCCTCCGGGTCCGTGGGCAAGCCCAAGCTCCAGCCCAAGACCTTCAAGGACATCTGGAGCATGCAGTGCTCGGGCTTTGCGGGAACGCCCGGCTGCACCGAGCGCTACCTCAAGGCGCACGGCATCGCGGACAAGCTGCCCACCCAGATGGGGCCGCTGATCCAGTCCCTCAAGGGCTTCACCCTGCCCAACGGCGCAAAGTGCCTCATGGCCGGTCAGGTCCCCGTCAATAACCTCAAGCCCATTCAAAAGTTCTTCATCACCACGCCCCGCGACATCCTCTATCCCGAGGACCCCGAAAACACCTGCATCCCGTATTTCCAGCTCCGCTTCTGCTTGCCGAACCGCAACGTCACCTACGTCGGCGCCATGGTCGTCACGCTTATGACCGCCATGTTCGATTATCTGGAAGAGAACTGGGAGATGCTCTGCGACGACATCGAGACCGGCACCATCGACGGTCGCGTCAAGTGCCCCGAGAGCCTGCGCAAAAAGTACGGCCACATGAAGCCCAATCCCAAGCGCGCCGAGGAGTTGCGCGCCATCTTCCGCGAGGGCTTTGACGCCGAGGTGCCCGTCGCCAAGCGCATCTGGCCGAAGCTGACCTGGGGCTACGGCATGACCAGTTCCACCCTCGGCGTTTACACCGAACGCCTCCGCCGTTACATCGGCGACATCCCGATGCACAACATGGGCTACGCCGCCTCCGAGGGCTTCATGGCCATGCCCGTGGAGCTCAACGCCTCCGACTACGTGCTTCTGCCGCGTTCGCTGTTCTATGAGTTCATCCCCGAGGACGCGGACGAAAACACCCGTCCGCTGACGCTCGATAAACTCGAGGTCGGCAAAAACTACGAGATCATCGTGACCAACTGGTCCGGCCTCTACCGCTACCGCATCCTCGACATCGTCAAGTGCACCGGCACCTACAACAACTCGAAGAAGATCGAGTTCCTGTACCGCTCCAACATGGGCCTCAACGCCGCCAACGAAAAGACCACCACCGACATGCTGGACTTCGTTGCCGACAAGACCCGCAAGCACTTCGGCCTGACCTTTGAAAACTTCTCCTATTACGCCGAGACCGACCACCTGCCGCCGCACTACATCCTGTTTGTCGAGGAGCATTCCGACATCATCGACAAAAACAAGGCGGAGATCGAAAAGTACATCGACGAGCAGTTCTTCGAGGCCAACGAAAAGTACGAAAAGTACAGAAAACTCGGGCAGATCGGCCCGGCGGAGATCCGTCAGTTCAAGGACAACACCTATGAGGACTACAAGCAGATGCTGGTCTCGCAGGGCAGAGTCCTGAATCAGATCAAGCCCGTCACCGTCATCAATACCCCCGAAAAGAAGGAATTCTTCTTCGCCCACGTCAAAGACTGATCCCGTTTTCCCGAAAGCCCCGGACGCCCTCCGGGGCTTTTTGTCACCCTCCGCAAGGCCCGTCATATACTGGCAACGACGGTTTTCGGAGGTGCTTTATGCTGCAGGCTGTTCTCATTGCTCTGGCGGTCGGCGGATCGACGATGCTCGGCGGCGCGATCGGGTTTTTTATCAGGACGAAAAGCAAAACGCTTGAGGGGCGGATCTTCGCGTTTGCCGGGGGCGTGATGCTCGCGGCGTCGGTGGCGGATCTCATTCTGCCGGCGCTGGAAGGAAAGCGGGGGCTGACGCTTGCGCTGTGTCTTTTGTGCGTGGGGCTCGGCGGCGTCCTCATCCGCGCGCTGGAACAGGTCGTGCCGTTTTTTGAGCGGCATATGACGGCGGGGGAGGCGGACGACCGCTTTCGCGGCGCCATTCTGTTTGTGCTTGCCATCGCCGTGCACAATCTCCCCGAGGGGCTTGCCTGCGGCGCGGCGCTCGGCAGCGGGGACCTTCCGGCCGCCGTATCGCTGACTATCGGCGTCGCGGTGCAAAACGTGCCCGAGGGCATGCTCGTTCTTCCGCCGCTTGTCGGCGTCGGCGTCAGACGGACCAAGGCCCTCTTTATCTCGGTCCTGACCGGCGGCATCGAGATCCTCGGCGTCTTTCTCGGCTTCTTCGCCTCCCGCCTGTCCCTGTCCCTCATGCCCTATATCCTCTGTCTGACCGGCGGGGCCATGAGTTTTATCATCTGCACGGACGTCCTCTCGGTCACAGACGACAAAAACGGGCGCGGTTACGCCTTTTTGTCCGGCATGTGCCTGCTGTTCCTGCTGCTCGGCGTTTTCTGACCGCCGTTTTTGCCCCGGAAAAACCGGGGTTTTCTTTTTTATGCAAAAAAACATGAAAAAATACCGAAAAAAATAAAATAACGCTTGACATGCGACCGATCGGTCGCGATAATCGAAATGTGACCGAACGGTCGCATTTTGGAGGGACGTATGGCAAAGGACACAAAAGAAAAAATTTTGTCGGCGGCGCTCGACCTGTTTTCCGAAAACGGGTACGCCGGCACGAACATCCGGGAACTGACGGCGTCGCTGGGCCTCGGAAAATCCACCATGTACCGGCATTTTGAGAGCAAGGAAGCCATCTGGAACACCCTGCTCGACGAAATGATCGCCTATTACGGCGAACGCTTCGGCTCTTCTTCGCACCTGCCGCCCGTGCCGGACTCCTTAGAGGGGCTTGTCCGGATGACGATGCATATGGCGGAATTCACGATCCGGGACGAAAAAATCATCAAGACCCGAAAGGTGCTGTCCATCGAGCAGTTCCGGGACGCGCGCGCAAGGGAGCTTGCGACAAAGCACTTTCTGACCGGCCTTACCGAACTCTTTACCCCCGTTTTTTCCGGCATGATGGACAGGGGGCTGATCGGGAAGGACGATCCCGCCATGCTGGCCTTTTCCTACACGGCGCCCA
>CAMVBD010000214.1 GCA_947165615.1 uncultured Clostridia bacterium
TTCCCAAGGCCGGGTGCTGTTCTGCGGCATGGTTTCCCCGGACGGCTTCCGCCATCACTTTTTCATGGAAGAAAAACAGATAGCCGCATAAAAACAGGAAAAAATACTGCCCTGCGCTCTTTGATGGAATGTTCAGGACCGGAACAGATAGTCGAACACAAGGCCGAAGACCTCCCGCACCGCGTAGGTCGGCAGCAGAATGACGGGCGACGGGCCGTTGACGGCGAAACTACTGTACCCGAGGCTTTTCGCGATCATGGAGGCGCGGCACTGGTGGAACTCGTTCGTGATCAGCACCAGCGTCTTCGGCAGGTTTTGCTCCTCGACGATCGCCGCCGAAAACCGGAGGTTTTCATACGTGGAGGTCGCCTCCCGTTCCTCGATCAGCCGGTCGGGGTCGATCCCGGCGGCCGTCAGCCACGTTTTCATGCACTGCGCTTCCGTGATCGGCTCGTCGTCGCCCTGCCCGCCGGACAGGATCACTTTGACGCCGGGGTGCGCCTGCAAAAAATCGCGCGTCGCCTGCAACCGGCGGTAGAGCATCAGACTGGGGGCTCCGTCCTCCCGTACCTGGCAGCCCAGCAGCACGGCGGTCACGTCGTCCGTCTCGGGCGGGACGTTCGCGGCGGCGGAGACGACTTTGCCCAGCAGCACGCCGGAGAGGACCAGCCCCGAAATGAAGCACACGGCAAACGCCGTCAGCAAAATCTTTCCGGCTTTTTTGCTCCACGCTTTTTTCAAAAAGGCTTTTACGCGGTCCCAAAAGAGCGCGGCGAGGAACACGCCGCCGAACAGCAGCATCCCCGCGCCGTTGCCGACGTTCAGCACGCCGTAGATGGGCACCGGCAAAAAGAACCACGTCCACAATACGCCGCTCACAAGCAGGATCGGCAGTTTTTTGAGGAGCCTTCCCCGGCTCCGGTTTTTTGTTTTTGCTTCCATTTGCTCTCCCTCCGTCCGTCTTGTCCCCAGTTTACCATCCGGCGGCCGAAAAAACAAGGAGCTTTGGGACTTCTTAAAAAATTCGCAAGAAATTCCGCCGGAATTTTTGAAAAAAAGAAAAATTTTTGAAAAAAAGAAAAATTCCTCTTGACAAGCGCCCAAAAGCGTGCTATATTGTCAAGGCACTCGGGAAACCGAAGGCAGTCGGTGTCTATAGCATTGAGGTCCCACCCGTTCCCATCCCGAACACGGTAGTTAAGCTCAACTGCGCCGAAGATACTTGGCGGGCAGCTGCCCGGGAAAATAGGTCGTCGCCGACACAAAAAGCACGCTTTCGGGCGTGCTTGTTTTTTTACCTTTCAAAAAGGCAGCAAGCTGCCCGGGAAAAGAAGAACCCGACCCACCAGCCAAATCAAAGATTTGGGGTGGGTACCCCGGAACCTTGTTATTTCATAATAACGACGTAATACGAAGCTTATGGTCGTCGCCGACACAAAAAAGCACATCGTAAGGTGTGCTTTTTTGATTATATCGGTTTATTTGATTTCATCCGATATCGAAAAAAAGCGGAATCGGGAATACGGGATCTCCACGGCGGACTTACAAAGCCCCCGGCGCTTACGGCCGGGGGCTTTGATGGTTTACTTATCTCTGCTGATTCTGAGCGTCCATCAATCTGCTCATAAATCCCTTTTTCTGTTTGGCCTTTTTCGGCTTGTACTTGGGCGGGTTTTCAAGGCGCATGCGCGAAGCGCGGCTCTTTTTGAGGCGCTCGCCGGCGGCAAGGATGGGCTCCGCCATGGTGTCGGTCAGATACGGGATCATGTTCTGCGTCATTGTCGGATCGTCGCGGATCTCGCCGAGGATCGTGACCGCGATCAGGCTTTGGACCTCGTTGGTGCCGTCCTCATAGATCTCGCCGAGAATGCCGAACAGTTTTTTCATGCGCTGCGGGTTGTTTTCGCGGATGTCGCGCAGGATCTCGGCGTTGGCGTGGTTGACAAAAAAGTCCTCGCATAAAAACTCACCATACGTCGCGACGTTTTCCTGCAGAACGGGCTTCAGGTCCGGATACATGGCGCAGAGTTTATTGGCGAGCGTAACGGGATCGTAGGCCAGCACGCCCTGCTTTGCCGCTGTGCGGGAGACGGTCTGGATGTTTTTCTTTTTGGAGACGATCTCCTTTTTTTCGGCGTACGTCTCGGTCAGGTACTCGCTGATTTCGTTATTGAGGCGCTTCAGGTCCCGGTCGTCGAAGGAATCCGGCTCAAACAGGAAGGTGGAATCGAGATTGAAGGCCGTGTCGTCGGAGCGGTCGACGCCCGTTTCGCCGGACAGCAGATGGATGCGGTCGGCGCTGAACACCAGGCGCAGCACGCCCTTTTCCCCCTCAAAATCGTAGACGGCGGCGTTTTCACGCGGGACCTCCTTGACGGACGCAAAGCCGCAGTCGGTCATGACGGGCGCGATGGCTTTGTACACCGCGGAGATCGTAGCATTTCTTTCCATAATCGTTTCCTTTCCGTAATCAGCCGTTCAGGGCGGCGAAGTTTGCCTTGTTGGCTTTGTACAGGTTTTTATACACCGCGAACTGCTTGTCGTAGACGGCCTTGTTCGCGGGATCGGGATAATAGGTCTTGCAGGCGGGGATCAGCCGCTTTGCGTCCGTAAACGCCGGGATCTCGCCGCGGCCGACGGCAATGGTGACCGCGGCGCCGACCGCGCCGACGTTTTGGGGATTTGCGACCGTTTCGACGGGCTTTTGCAGCACGTCCGCCAAGATCTGACAGGTCACGGAGTTGAGCGCGCCGCCGCCGACAAAGCGGATGACGTCGGAGGACTTGACCTTTTTGTCCTCGGCCTCCATAAACCAGCGCAGATGGAAGCACACGCCCTCCACGACCGCGCGGATCATTTCGCTTTTGCCGGTCTCAAGGCTGAGATTGAAGAACATGCCGCGGGCGTTGGGGTCCTCAAACGGACAGCGGTTGCCGTGCAGCCACGGGGTGAACACGACGCCGCCGGACCCCGCGGGAACGTCGGCGATCACGTCGTTCATGTACTGATAAAGGCTTGTATACGCGCTTTCGTAGGAGTCCGCGACGTGCTCCTTTTTGAGATAAATATTGATTTCGTCGAGCGCCAGATGATCCTTGACCCACTCGAGGCACTTGCCCGCGGTTTCGAGTTCGCCGAAGTAATTGAACTTTCCCTCGTCCGCGCCGATGATCGCGGCGATCATGGCGGAAGCGTCCACGATGCTCTTGTCGACGACCGTGGAGACCCAGCCGGAGGTGCCGCAGTAGATGTGCGTGTCGCCGAGATCCACGGCCCCCGCGCCGACGCCGATGAGGGACGCGTCTCCCCCGCCGCCGTACACGGGCGTACCGGGCCTCAGACCGAGTTCCCTTGCCTGCTGCTCGCGCAGGGGGCCGACGACGTCGGTGGACTTGACAAGTTCCGGCATGTGGCGGATGTCGACGCCGAGCGTCTTGCAGAGACTTTCGGAGAAGCACTGCTTGCCCTTCCTGAGATCGTACAATAGGGTGCTGAAAGCGGAGTCCTTGGTCATGGTCGCGCGGCCGGTCATGCGGCAGATGAGGTAGTCCTTGACGTCCAGCCACTTGTCCGCGCGGGCAAAGTTTTCGGGCTCGTGGTTCTTGACCCAGTTATACTTCCACACGGGGTCCTTGACGGAGGCCGCCACCGCCCCGGTGATGATCAGGCTTTTGATGAGTTTGGGAACGCTTGCCCCCGCGATCTGCACGCCGTGGGCGATGCCTTTTTTCAGTTCCTCCCTTGCGCGCTGGTCCATGTAACTCATGGGGCGGCGGACCGCTTCGCCGTTTTTGTCCACAAGGACAAGGCCCTGCATCTGCGAGCAGAAGGAGACGCCGTCGATCTTTTCGGCGGAAACGCCTGCCGTTTCCAGCGCCTGGCGGCTGGTGCGGCACATGGCGTCCCACCACTCCTCGGCGTCCTGCTCCGCGCCGCCGTCCGGGAAGACGTACAGGTTGTACCCGGCGGACGCCGCGCCCAAAAGGTTGATGGTGTCGGAAATACGGAACACGCAGGTCTTGACGCCCGTGGTGCCGATGTCAAAGGTGATGACGTGCTT
>CAMVBD010000215.1 GCA_947165615.1 uncultured Clostridia bacterium
ACACCTATTACGCGCCTCTTATGCCGCACCGCGGTATGAAGGGGTCTCTTCACTTTTCTTTGAAGGAGCGCGGCCGACACGAGCTCGGTAAGATCTATGTGGAAACCTCGGACTTCCTCGGATTTCGCAGCAAGGTGCGCTCCTTCGATCTTGATATCCGGGTCATCTGCACGGCCCGTTCGCTTGAAAACGCAATAGATCTCGCGCCGCTCGGCGGGTATCTGGGGGATGTTTCGGTGCGCCGTTTTATCCATGAGGACAACAGTCTGATCCTCGGCTATCGGGAGTATTCGGGCGTCGAGCCCATGAAGGATATTTCCTGGCTCCAGACCGCGAGGACCGGCGTTCTGACCGTCAAAAAACACGATTTTACCTTGGATACCGACGTCGCGGTTTTGCTGGATGTGGAACAATGCGGAAAGGGGCTTTCCGAACGCTGTCTGTCCCTTGTCCGTACGGTCTGCGACGCCCTCGAAGCGCATAAGATCCCCTATGCGGTCTTATCTAACGGCGACCTGTTCGAAACGAAAAAGGGCATGGGCCGCAAACACAGCTTCGAGGTTCAGAAGCGGATCGGTCTGTCGCATTTCGTGCGTTTCCAGTCCTTCGGCGCGCTGCTCCGGCGCTGGTCCGATCCAACGTTCGGCAGACGCGGCTTCATCGTGATCGCCCCGAAGGCCACGCCGGAACTGGAAAGCAACGTCCGGCGGCTGGAGCTTCTGTCCGGTGTCCGGGTGCTGCTCCTGACGGGAGAGGAGGCGGACGCGGATGCGTAGTTTCGTTGCTTTCCGGTTGACGTCGCAGATCTGTTTCGCATCCGCCGTCGTCTGTATGTTTCCTTTGTTCGGGGAACGCTGGTTTGCCTTCGCGTTATTTGCCGGACTTTCGTTTGTCGCGGGGCTGTGCGCAGGGGAAATCGAAAAGCCGCTATTCCGCTTTGCCTTCAGTTTGCTGCCGCTGGCGTCTCTTTTCTTCGCCGGTCGGGGATGGATGGCGCCGGTCGCCCTGCTGCTTCTGTTGGGATATGAACTCCTGTTCCTGTCGCTTGGGCGGTTTCAGGTCGAACTATGGTATTACCGACCTGCCGTCGGGGTGCTCTGTATTGTTCTGCTCATCCTTATTCTGTCCGGCCTCGGTACCGTGACTTCCGATTCGTCCCGGTATTTCGCGCTTGCG
Source organism: uncultured Clostridia bacterium (assembly GCA_947165615.1). GTDB lineage: Bacteria > Bacillota > Clostridia > Oscillospirales > Acutalibacteraceae > RUG806. The sequence goes on from CAMVBD010000215.1 coordinate 1,177, forward strand.
GGGCTCTTATTGTCCCTGCTGGCGCTCAGAACGCTGCGTCTCGGCCCCGCCCCTTCCCTCGGCTGGCAGGCCGGAAACGCCGGACTCTTTCTGCTCCCGCTGTCGGGCGGCATCGCGACCGGCGCCGTACTGTGTCTGATCGGGTCTTTGTTTCAATATCTTGTGTACGCAGTCGCAGCCGTTTCCGGGGCCGTCGTTGCCGCGCTGGCGTTCCTCGGCGATTGGATCATGAAAATCTTTACGAACTTTGAAGATCCCTATGACACAGCTACGACCGAGTATACGACTTTGGAAGCGGCCTCGGAAGAACTGATCTCAGAGGGCCTTTCCGAGCGCAGCATCTCGCTGCGTCAATTCCGGGTGCAAATTCCGTGGAACTCGCTTGTCACAGTGCTCTCGGTCGTTGCCGTGATCGCGCTGATCGTGTTTTTGCTTCGAAGGGGCGCCCGCGCTTCAGGCAAAATGACGCAGGATAGCGGCTTGACAGAGGACGGTTATTTTGAAGAGGGAACGCCGCGTCGGCGCGGGCGCAAAAAGACCGTCAGGCGCACCTATCGTGAGAAGATCCGGGGTCTGTACCGGGATTATCTCACTTTGCTGCGGCATTACAACATCTACCCGAAAGAAAGCGCAACCACTTTGGAAATCTCCGATTCCGCCGCGTCTGTCCTTCTGGAATCCGATGAGAAACTGCGGGATCTCTATCGCCGGTGCCGGTATTCCGACGCGCCTGTCACAAAAGAGGATTTCCTTGCCGCCGAAAAGGCGTTCAACGACATTCGGAGTATGATCGGGAAGACCTCTTTGGATTCCTCCTCTCAGAAATCAGATACCGAAGCGGTTTCCCGCTCCTGAGTGAAAAACAAAACGATTATGTGCTGCAGATATTTTTTCGGAGACCTTCAAAAGGACGACCGCGTCCGGCAAATCGTGTCCATGATGGAACGCGATTATCCGGGACAGTATAAAACCGGGGAGATCTTTCCCGGTGATGCCGTTATTGCCCTGATTGGGGAAAACGGCCGCCTGCGCCACGTTCCCGCCGTCTTCGGCTTTCCGGGACGGGACAAGAAACTCCTGCTCAACGCCCGGTCGGAGACCGCCGCCGAAAAGCCGACCTTTGCCGCCGCCTTTCGCGAAAAACGCGCCATTCTCCCGGCGGACGGCTTTTACGAGTGGAGCCACGACGGGCAGAAGACAAAATACCTGTTTACGCTGGACGGCGAGCGGACGCTCTATCTCTGCGGTCTCTATAAGATCGTGGACGGGAAATACCGCTTTGTCATCCTGACGCGCCCGGCGAACGACTCCATTTCGGACGTCCATAACCGGATGCCCGTGATCACGACTGCCGATCTTGTCCGCGCTTATCTGACCGATTGCAAAGCGGCTGAACAAATCGTCGCCTTCGCCGCTCCGCGCTTGCTGAGGACCCCTGCCAATCCGGACAAAATGCAGTAAATCCTTCTGTGCCGAGTCCGGCTGCCGTCTTTTGTTCTGTGATTGTAGACAGAAACGACGGCTGTATTTTGTATAAAACGCCATATGCTCTCCTCGCCCTGCCTCTTGAAAAAGCGCGGGGCGATTTGTTATAATCAGAACAGAATCGAACAGAAAGGCGGTATGTTTATGGCAAAGTGTCCCAACTGCGGCCAAAACCTGCGTCTGACGCAGTGGCGGCCCGAATGCCCAAACTGCGGCGTAAACATGGTCTACTACGACGCCAACGAGCGCCTGATCCGGGAGGCTGAAACGGCGGAGGTGCAGCACGCAAAAAGCCAGCCCGGCATCGACCGCGCAAAGGCCGCGTTTTTCGGCTCGGTACCGGCGATCCTTCGCGTGGTGCTCACGGTTCTGCCGCTCGGCGCGCTCTTTCTGCCGCTTGTTCGGATCGACTCGGCGGAGGGCATTCAAAAACTCAACGTCCTCGGGCTGTACAGCCTATTGAACAAGGTCGGTCTCGGCGAACTGCCAAAGCGCCTGCTTTCCGGCAGCCTGCCGGCATGGAGCGTCGCCCTGCTGGCTCTCTCCGTCGTCATGTTTCTTGTCTGTCTCATTTTTCTCCCGTTCTCCCTCGGTCCGCACGGAAAAGGAAGAACGCTCATTCTCGATCTGATCCGTCTCGGCTCCGCCCTTGGGACTGTTATACTCTTCCTGTTTTGTGCAAAAACGCTTCCGGCTCCCTTGCCGCAGGAAGCCGTCGGTACGCTCGGCATCGGCGCGTGGCTTTATCTCGTTCTCGTCGCCCTCAGTTTTGTTTTTGACCGTGTCGTTGCCGCAAAGGGACTCAAGGTGAAATATACGCCCTGCTTCATTGGCGGTATTCCGAGCGAGGAGTATTTTTCCATGCGGGAGCGCGGCTGCTCCGAACTCGAGATCCGCAAGCGTATGGTGGAAGCCCTGTCCGTTATGCAGGAAGAGGTGCGCGCAAAAGCCACAGCCGAAGCCGCCGCAGCCGAAGCCGAGCGCCTTGCCCGCAAGTAAGGAGGGAAATGCTATGGATACCAGACGAGTCACAGCCTCCGAAGCGCAGGAAATGCGCTTTGTCAGCGCAAGGCTCCACGAGCTTGTGGACGTGGACCGCAGGATCCTCAATCGCCGCCAGACGCTGGGGTATATGTTCTTCGACGGCAGCAGAGGCTTTAACATCGACGGGCACAAGGATCTTTTTGTTGACAGCATCCTGAAAATCAGTCTGAAAAAACAGTCCGACTATAATATTTTCGCCGGCGTCTGGGACATTGTGGATGACTTTATCGTCGGCGGCGTCATTGAAAAAACACGCACCCGCTGGGGCAAGTTCGTCCCGCACCTCTTTGCGGGCGGCCTGTTCTTCTCGCTTTTCTCCATCGTCTATTGGCTGCTGCCGCTCTTCTTTT
>CAMVBD010000216.1 GCA_947165615.1 uncultured Clostridia bacterium
CGGACATCAATTCCGCGCTGCGCTCCTCCTCGGGGAGCGGGGGAACCATAGCGTATTCGGGCACCTCCATGGCGACGCCGCACGTGAGCGCCGTGGCGGCGTGCATAAAGACGATCAGAAGAAACTATACGCCCGACGCCGTGCTTTACGTGCTGCAAACGGCGGCAAAGCCGCTGAACACCGACTATCCCATCGGAAACCTGCTGTGCGCGGCGAACATTCCGGGCACGGGCCTTGCCGACCTCTGCATCGGGCTCGATACGCTGGAGCTCTATCCCGGGCAGACCTATCGGCTGCCCGTCGCCGCCGCAGGGCCCGTGCAGTTTACGTCCTCCGAACCGTCGGTCGTAAGCGTTTCCCAAAACGGAACGCTCACGGCGGCGGCCGAAGGCGAAGCCCTGATCACCGCCGTGTCCGGCAGCTTTGTGCAAACCTGCCGCGTTTCCGTTTCCGAAGTGACGATCCGCCTGCCGTATCCTTCGATCGACGCCTATCCGGGGCTGGAGGACGTCATTCCCTACGAATGCTCCCACGCTCTCAGGCCGAGCTTTGCTTCCGATAACGAGAGCGTTGCGCTCATTTCCGAGAATGGGCTTTTGACCCCCGTTTCCCCCGGTACGGCGCTCATCACGCTGACCGCCGGGCGGACCACAGCGACGGTGAACGTCACCGTGCGCACCGTCGGGGCCTGGTACGATCCGAACGCAACGGATTACACCATCACGAACGCCGACGAGCTTTATGAACTGTCAGTCGTCAGCAACACGACCACCGAATCGTTTGCGGGCAAGACCGTTACCATCCCCGCCGGCACCGCGCCCATCGACCTGTCCGATCGCCGCTGGCTGCCGATCGGCCTGCTGCATGAAAAAGGCGGCGCGGCCTTCAAGGGCACCTTCCGGGGCAACCGCGTTCCCATTACGGGGCTGACCTGCCGCAGCGACGAAACGGTCCTCGGCAACTCGTATTTCGGGCTGTTCTCCTTCTTGACGGACGCCCTCATTACCGGCGTGTATCTGGAAGACGCGGATGTTTTCGCTATGAATCACGCAGGCGGTGTTGCCGCCGTCATGAGCGGCGGGCGTGTCGACGACTGTCGGGTGAGCGGCCAAGTTCGGACCGTTTTGAAAAACGCCGGCGGCGTGTGCGCGGAGTTCGACGGATCTATGGTCAGCAACTGCGTCAACGACGCCGCCGTCACGGCGGGAACGACGTATGCGGGCGGGATCGCCGCCGCTTCGTTTTGTGGTTCCCGCTTTGTCAATTGTCTCAACCGCGGACCGATAAGCAGCGTTGTTTCCGCCGGGATCGTTACGATCGCTTCCGACTCGGATATGATATTTGTCGTCTATGATCCCGGGATCACCGTCGCCTCGATCTCTTCAGCCGGGAACGGCGACTCCCATGACCCCTCTCTTGACGCCGAAAACGTGGGCGCGGTCGTCAACTGCGTCAACGAAGGCGTTTGCGGGCGCGCGATCACGCATACCGCCGACGGCATTGTTTTTGATTCCTGCTGGGGAAGAAGCGACGCCGCCGCCACGGGGCTCTACCGTATAAACAGGCACGGCCTCCAGCCGAAAAAGGCGAACGATCCCGAGCTCGGCGGCTATAACGACGCCTTCGTCACGGACGACGGCAGGGCGCTGACCGAGGTCCTGAACGTCAGAGCGCTCCGGCTGAACGACAAAAAGGGAGATTTCTGTTACCTTTGGCGTTTGGAAAACGGCACCCTGAGCCTGAACGCCGGCGCCTTTGTTCCCGAAGAAAACTATCTCTGGTTTGACGACGAAACCGTCGTTGGGTTCCCGGGCGAGACCCGTTCGCTGCCGCTGAGGACGACCGCGCCGGCGCAGGTCGGCTGGAGCTCCTCCGACGAAGCTGTCGCCGGGATCGACGGGAACGGAACGCTTTATGTGAAAGCCGAAGGGGAGACGACCGTAACGGCTTCGGCGTTCGGCAAAAGCGCTTCGATCCGGGTCCGGGCGCTTGCGGCAGATTGGTACGATCCCTCGGCGACGACCTTGACGATCCACACCGGCGAGGAGCTTCATTCGCTTGCGGTCCTTGTGAACCTCGGCGTCGATGACTTTTCCGGAAAGACCGTCGTACTCGCGAACGACGTCGACATTTCCGCTTATCCGGATTGGGAGCCGATTTCCGCCTTTGACGCGGCGCGTCATTTTTGCGGGACCTTCGACGGGCAGGGGCACGAGATCTCGGGGCTTTCCTCCTCCGGCGCGAAGGGGGCCGAAATCGGCCTGTTCGGTCTTTTCGGCCTTGTCGCCGCGCCGGGCGAGCTTCGCGGCTTTTCCCTGTCAAACGTTGCCATTACGCAGGAACAGGGCTTCGACGGAGCGGCGGTCTGCGGCATGCTGTCCTCGGGAGCCGCCGTCAGAGACGTTGAAGTGAAAAGCGGACTCCTCACGGATTCCAACCGGCTTGGCTCCACCAATTTTCTGAACTGCACCGCGGGCATTGTCGCCGTTAACGAAGGCACGATCGAAAACTGTGTCAACCGGATGACGCTGCGGACATATAAATTCCGGACCGGCGGGATCGCCGGGACGAACACGGGCGTGATCGACCGCTGCGTCAACTACGGTACGGTCGAGGGCCAGCAAACCCTTGCGGGCGTGGCGGTCGGCAATATCAGCATGGACGGCGTGATCGCCAACTGCGCGAACTACGGGATCGTTCGGGAGGATCCGGCGTATTATTACCAGATCGCAGACGTCGTGGGCGTCGCAAGCTACAGCATGGGCAAGGTCTATAACTGTTTGAACGCGGGCGCGATCACGGGATCGGACAACCCTTCTTCCACCGCCTCCGGCGTTATCTGCCCCACTTCGGCCAATTACCACAAGGACTTTCTGTTTTCAAGATGCGTCAACGTGGGAACGGTTTCGGGAGCGGTCGATCCGCTTGCCATCGGCAGGAATTGTTACGCCAAGTGGAAGCAGATTTTCTGGCTCTCTTCCTCCTGTCCCACGCCTTATGCTTCCATGGGCGGCCGTTCGGAATTCACCGACGTAAGGGCCTTTGACGCTTCGCTGACGCTCGAAAACGGCGAAAATCTTGTGGAACGGCTCAACGCCGACCTTCCCGCCTTCAATCAGACGCTTGGCGAAAACCCCGTCTGCTGCATCTGGATCGTGGACGAGGATGGTCTTCCGGCGCTGGGCGGGCGCTGCGGGCATCCCACAACCGAGCTGCGTACGGTAAAAGAGGCAACGTGCGCCGAGGACGGCTGCGAGGCTTACGTCTGCACCGTGTGCGGCATGCAGGTCGGAGAAGGCACCGTCCTTCCCGCGCTGGGGCACGTTTACGATATTTCAACGAAACAGGATCCAACCTGTACGCAGAACGGCTGGTTATATGAGGAATGCTCCCGCTGCGGGTGGTTCATTGTGACGACGCTGCCGGCGACCGGACATGAACTGTTTCTGAAAACTCACAGGGAGCCGTCCTGTACGAGAGACGGTTATGACGTGATGCAGTGCCGTTTTTGCGCCTACAGCGAAACCGCGACGCTGCCGGCGATCGGACACGATATGCGGATGACGAAAAGAATAGAACCCACCTGCGTGGAGGACGGCTGGATGTATGAGGTCTGCGCAAACGGCTGCATGTTTGCGCAACGGACGACGCTGCCCGCGACCGGAATACACGAAAAGGGGGTCCGTACGCTGCGGCAGGCGACCTGCCTGGCGGACGGCCTGGAGGAGGACTGCTGCCTTGTCTGCGGCCAGAGTCTTTCCGCGCCGCGCGCGATCCCGAAAACAGGCCATTCCTACGTCCTTTCCGAAACCGAAAACCCGACCTGCACAACGCAGGGCCGGCAACGGTTCGTTTGTTCGTACTGCGGCGACGGGTATTTTGCGTACGCTGAGCCGCTCGGGCATTCCGACGCCAACCGCGACGGCCGGTGCGACCGCTGCGGCTTCGATCTGGATCCCCACGATCCCGGCGATCCGTCCGGCTCCGGACAGAATGAGGCGGACCGCTGTCCCTACTGCCACGAGGCGCACACGGGCTTCTTCGGCGGGATCGT
>CAMVBD010000217.1 GCA_947165615.1 uncultured Clostridia bacterium
ACGTCTTCTTTTAAAGAAAACTTTTCAAGATACTCGCGGTCCATCGCGGCTTTTTCCTCATCGGAAACCATATCGCGGCCGTTGATCTGCGCCAGTCCCGAAATGCCGGGCCGCAGATTGTAAACGCCGTAGGCTTCACGCAGCGCGTGGACTTCTTTTTCGTCCGGGATCAGGGGGCGGGGTCCGATGAAACTCATTTCCCCCTTAATGATGTTGATGAGCTGCGGCAGCTCGTCCAAACTGGTTTTTCGCAGGATCCTGCCCACGCGCGTAATGTAGGCGTCCGCGCCGTGCAGTTCTTTTGTCGCGCAGTAGCGGGGGGCCTCCTTGCTCATGGAGCGGAATTTGAGACATTTGGAGGGTTTCCCGTCCTTCCCGATCCTCGTCTGCCGGAAGACCGCTTCCCCCTTGGAGTCCGCCTTGACCAAAAGGGCGATGATCGCCATCGGAATCCCGAGCAGCACGGTCGCCATGGACGCCGTGATGAAATCGAGGATCCGCTTCAGGATCATATACCGCCGGAAGGACGGCGTTTTTTCAAACTTTTTTTCGGGCGCGCCCGCGGAATTGCTCATATTGAACGGTCCCTGCCAATAGAATATAGTGAAAGCGGAAAAGCCTTCGGTGTCTACAGTATAACCGAAAAAGGGAATTCTGTCAATACCGAGAATTTGGCGGCGAAGGAAGTCGGTTCCGCGTCGCGTCTGTCGGATGGCGGACCGTCGTATTTTTTTGATCTGAGGGATTCCATGAACATAGACGTCATATTCCGGATCGCGGCGGTCGGTCTGCTTGTCGCCGTTCTGGGACAGGTCCTTGCCCGCGCGGGCAAGGAGGAGTATACCGTCGTTTTGACTCTTACGGGGCTGATTGCGGCGCTTCTGACGGTTCTGCCGTATCTGTCGCAGTTGTTCCGTCAGCTTCGGGACCTTTTCAGCCTGTGAGCGGGGTATTGCCGGCGGCGGCAGTGGGATTGGTTTTGTTCCTGCTCCTGAAAACCGGGCGGCAGGAATTTACGCTTCCGCTGCAATGGGGGCTTCTTGCGCTGTTTTTTGCCTCCGTCTTGCCGCAAATCGGCGCGGTGCTTGCTTTTACAAAAGCATTGACGACCGGCGTCGGTTTGTCCGAACAAACCGTGCTGTGGATCAGGATCCTCGGCGTGGGGCTCTTAAGCGGGCTTTTGGGGGAGGCGGCGCGCGACGCCGGCGCAGGGACGCTTGCCGCTGGCATTGAACTCGCGGGCAGAGCGGCCGTTCTGTTTTTGATCCTCCCGATCGTGAAAGGGCTCCTGAGCCTGTTTCAGGAGGGGATCGTATGACGCGCCGACTGTTTTTTGTTTCATACGCGGCCGTTTTGTTCTTAAGTTTCTGTTTTTCAATGTTTTCTGTCCCGGCGGCCGCGGCGGAAGACTCCGTTGAGGAGGATGATTTTTCTTCCGAAAACGAGGTGTTTTCAGAAAACTTTGCGCTGCTGGACGAGCAGACGAAAGCTCTGCTGAGGGAAGTCGGTGTGGACCCTGCCGATCTTACCAGCCTTTTGCGTCTCTCTCCGGCTTCTTTTTGGCGGCTTTTTCGCTCCGTTTTCGCTATAACGTCGTCAGGGCTCAGGCAGTCGTTTCTCGGCGCGCTGATCCTGCTTGTCGCGTCCGGACTTCTTATGCCCCTGTGTCCGTCCCGTATGCGTGAAACGACGGGGCATGCGGTGACGATGCTTTCCGTGTTTTCCATGGCTGCCGGCGCGGTCGGCGCGGCGGATTCGGTGCTTTCATCCGTGCGACTGACCGGGACGCTTGCCCGTTTGCTCCTGCCGGTTCCGCTTGCTGCTGCGGCTTTGTCGGGCAGACCGCTGACCGCCGCCGTGGTACAGAACGGATTGTTCTATTTCAGCGAGGCTGCGGATTTCCTTTTTTCACAGGGCATTGCCCCGCTTATCGGGATCGTTCTGGCACTGAGCGCCGCCGGCGCGCTTGCCCCCGATGAAACGCTGCCCCGATTCGTACGGGGCTTGACGCGGATCCTGACGCTTGTTTCGGGCTCCGCCGCCGGGATCTTTGCGCTTGTACTGCGCATGCAGGGGGCGCTTTCCGGCTCCGGGGACGCCGTGGCGCTCGGCAGCGCGAAAATCCTTGTCGGTTCCACGGTTCCGGTCGTCGGTTCCGCCCTTGCGGATACCCTTGCAGGCGTGGCAAGCAGCATATCGCTTGCAGGCGGAAGCGTCGCCATGCTTGGGATCCTCCTGATCTGCGTATTGCTGCTGCCGGCGCTTGCCGTTGTTCTGACGGTCAAATTCTGTCTGTGGGCGGCAGAACTCTTCTGCACGGCGCTCGGTTTATCCAAAGCCGGAGATTTTGCGTCGGCGCTTTCGCCCGCGTTTACGCTTTTCGGCGCGATAGCGCTTTTCCATGCTGCCGTTCTGGCGCTGTCTCTCGGCATGCTCTTAAAGCCCGGTACTATATGAAAGGAGACGAAACCCGTGTTTGCGTCTTTAGCGGCGTGGAGCGGACGCCTGCTGGTCTTTTCCGCCTGTGTGTTCTTTTGGCGAAGACTCCTGCCGGAGGGCGGCGTCTCCGAAACGGTCAGACGTTTCTTTTCCGTCTGCCTTTTGCTGATCGCATTTTTGCCGCTGCTTTCATTGTTCGGGCAAAGTACGCCGCCGTTCTTTGCGGACGCTGTTTTGTCAGCGCCGTCCGCGGATGCTTTTCTGCCGGTCGCGGAGTCCGCCGTTCGGGATCTTGTGGAACCGGCTATCCGGAAATATACGACCGCCCCCTATTCCTTTGACGCCCAAACGCATATTACGCCGGACGGGGGCATAGATATTACCGTCGTCAGAATCACGTTCGACGAGGAAATACCGGACGCGGCGGCGCTGACCGGGGAACTGATCGATTTGCTCGGGCCCGCCGTCGAGATTTGCTTTCCAAAAACGCGTCCGGACACGGAGGATGGAGGGTTAGACCACGAAAACGCTTGCTGACCTGAAAAAACTTGTCGGCAGAGACAGAAAAAAACTCCTCCTGCCCGGACTGCTGCTGGTTTGCGCCGTGCTGCTTTTGGTTTCAGGCGGCAAAAAGACGGCGGTCGGCGATTCGGACTATGCCGCCTTTGCCGCAAAAACGGAGCAGTCCCTGGAGGAGCGGATCAAGAACCTGCTGTCCGGCGTGGCGGGCGTGAAAAACGTGCGTGTTTTGGTGACGCTGGACTCGTTTGAATCCCGGGATGCCTCCGGCGGATCGGGACTGCTTTCTTTGACCGGCGGCATGGGCTCGTCTGTGTATCTGCCGTCCGTCCGGGGCGTTGCGGTCGCCTGCGACGGCGGCGATCAGCCGATGGTCCGCCAGCGGATCGTAAGCCTCCTGTCCGCCGCTCTCGGCGTCGGCGAAAACCGCATCAGCGTCGCGCCGGCATGATCGTTTGCGGCGCTATCATCAGAAAAGGAGATTGTATTATGCATGTTTTGATCGGAAAAAAGCAGATCCTGCTTGCGGGACTCGTCGTTATGCTGGGGCTGGCGGTCTTTCTCAACTGGTACTTTACAAAAAACGGCTCTCCGTTTTCCCCGGAGGGCGCGTCCCCCGCAGAAAACGGCAAACCGGATGGCGCAGCCGTCTATACCGGCAGCGAATCCGCGGACGCCTATTTTGCCGATATGCGCCTGAAGCGTTCTGTCAGCCAATCCGCCGCGCTTGAGGAACTCGAAGCCGTCGCCGCGTCCGCCGGAGCGGACAGCGAACAGGGAAAAGCGGCCGCGCTTGCCATCGCGCTTTATACGGACCGCATGCAGAAACAGACGGACATCGAAAGCCTCGTTCTGTCCGGGATCGGAAGCGAATGCGTCGCGGTGCTGTCCGACAACGGCGTGGACGTCATTCTCCGGCCGGAAGCGCTGAATGAACAAAACGTCACGGCGGTCACGGACGTCATCCGTTCCGTCGTCGGCGCCGACTGCGAAAACGTCCGCATTTCCGCGCCGGTCAGCGTGACCGCGGACGAAACGCCGGCCGCCGGGACCTCGGAAGCGGAGGAAGGGGAGTCCGC
>CAMVBD010000218.1 GCA_947165615.1 uncultured Clostridia bacterium
CGGTGCTGACCTCGGTCTCCGCCGAGCAGCCGGAAAACGCGGCGTAGGCGCGGATGGAATAGTCGTCGCAGAGGTAGCGGAACGGGAAGCGGTCCGCGAACAGCAGTTCTTTGATCGGGGCCTTGTTGACAGCGGCGGCATATTCCTTATCGAGCGCGTTCAGGTCCTCGCTGTACGCCTTGGCGTTTTTGAGATAAACGTCCGCGTTTGCGGGGTCCAGTTGGGCGATTTTTTCCTCAATGGCCTTGACAAGGATCTTCGCGTTTTTCAGCGACAGCCAGACGTGCTCGTCGTACTCCTCTTCTTCCTCTTCTTCCTCGGCTTCGGCGCCTTCGACCGCTTCCTCGATCTTGGCCGCGTCGCCGAGCGCCGCGATCAGGTTGAGCGTTTCGGCATAGGGGGCATCCGCCAGCGCCTTTTCCACCCAGTCGTCGGACGCGCCGCCGACGTAGATGAAGAGATCCGCCTCCTGAATGCGGACAAAGTCCTCGGCCGTGGCCTGATAGGAGTGGAGGTCCGCGCCGGAATCCTGCAGATAGGTCACTTCGGCGTCGGCGAGTTTGTCGCCGAGGATACTGCGCACCCAGTCGTACTGCGGAAAGGTGGTGCAGACGATGCGCAGGACGCCGTCGTCGATGCCGCCTCCGACGTGTTCTTTTGTGCCCGAACAGGCGGTAAACAGCGCCGCGATCAGCACAAGCGTGAGCGTGAGCGCAAGAATTTTCTGTTTCATTTTTTCCGTCCTTTCATTGGCGTCAAGACGCCGTGTGCTTGCGGCGGCAGTCGCCGCATTCGCCGAAGAGCGTGGTTTCGGTCTCGCTGACCGTAAAGCCCTGCCGGCCGTAGATCGTTTCGATCAGTTTTTCGCTTTCGTCGTGATCCATGTGCAGGAGTTTTCCGCAGCCCGTGCATTTTAAGTGCAGGTGGTGGTGGCAGTCCTCGCCTCCGGCAAGCTGATAGAAAAACCGCTTGCCCTCCTCAAAGCGCTTGACCTCCCCCTCGTCGCACAGGCGGTTGATAAGCCGGTAGACCGTGCTTTTGCCCGGCGCGTCCGGCTGCCCCGCGACGCCCGCGCAGATCTCGTCCACGCTCATAGGTCTGTCCTTTTGGGCGCGCAGAAACTCCAGCAAAATCTCTTTTTGCCTGGTTTTGTATTCCGCCAAGATTCTCATCTCCGAATTTGAGAAAGATTCTCAATTTATGTTTCTCATTATACCCGCTTTTCCCGGATTGTCAAGTATTTTTTTGCCGTACGCCCGTATTTTTTCTCACGCGGAGGAAGACCGGCAAAAAAGGGACTTGGCAAAAAGGAGAAACGTATGTTATAATGATAAAAAAAGAAGAAGAAAGGGATCTTTTTATGCGTACCGTAAAAAAAGCGCTCGCTCTGCTTTTGACGATCGTGCTGGCCGCGTCTCTGGCCCTGCCGGTCTTTGCCGCCGACGCCCCCGAAACGCCGTTTGACGACAGCCGGTTCTTTACGACCGGAGACTATACCCTCCACTACCGCGTGTTCGAGGCCGAAAACGAAAAGGACAAGGTCCTGCTCATCCACGGCTTTGCCCTGTCCTCCTACTGCTTTGAGGGGCTCGCCAAAGAACTGCAGAAAGCGGGCTACACCGCCGTCATCGTCGACCTGCCGGACTTTGGGTATTCGACGCGTGAGACCGCCGGGACCGCCGTACGGCCCCGCGAGGATCTGATGTACGACCTGATGCAGGCCCTCGGCGGCGGCAAGTGGTACGTGGGCGGGCACTCCATGGGCGGATACGTCGCCATCGCCCTTGCCGAGAAGCACCCCGAGGCGGTCAAAAACCTGCTGCTTTACGGCACCTCCGGCAACGACGGGACCTCCCCCACCCTCAGGAGCATGATGACGAACCCCGTGATGATGAAGGTGTTCAGTTCGTTTTTGACGCTGGCCTCCCGCATGACGCCCCTTGTGCGTCTGCTGCTGGCTGCCGCGACCGGCGATTTGATGTTCGCCCTCGGCTACGACATTGCAAAGATCACCGACCCCTATAAAATCGAAGGCACGGGCGAAGGCGTGGTGCGCAATTTCACCGCCCTGACCGCGACGGACTACGAGGCGTTCCGGACCCTGCCGCCGGTCTTTTACCTCAACGCCGAAAACGACAGCGTGATCGCAAAGGACGCCATAAACAAGCTGCGCGGCTTTTTGCCCGACGGCAGCACGGACCTGACGCTTGCCGACGGCGGGCACCTGTTTATTGAATCGAGGCTCCCGGAGACCGCGCGTCTGACGCTGGAGTTTTTGAACGCCCACTGATATGAAGATCACGTCGCTTGTGCACATCCCCATGCAGCGCGCGCTCCTCTCCCCCGAGGTACGCGTTTCGTCCGCCGTCAAAAACGACGCCGTCCACAAGCTCGTGGTCGGCGTCTCTCTGCCGCTGTTCGGCGTAAGCCTTCGGATCGGCGGACGGACCTGCCCGGACGTTTTTAACCTTGCGGAGCCTTTGGACCGCAAAACGCACGTCTTTATTCTGCCGGAGGAACCGAAAAAGACCGACAAAGCGACCCTTTTGTACAGTCCGTTCGGCAAAAAGATCCCGCTGCGGCTGAAAAAACGCATCCGCTTTGCCGACCTGCAGACAAAATCGAAGGCGGCGCTTGAACAGGACGCCGATTCCGGCTGGCGCGTATTGTCCGAAACCCGGGAGACGGTCGCGCCGGGGCTGACGCTGACGGTCTTTCATATGAAAACCAAAAAGGACGCGCCGGTCGTCGCGTCTCTCCTGACCGTCGACCCGCGGCTCTGCGCGCTTTATATCGGAACGGCCGACGACGGGTACGCCGCCAAAAACGCCCGCGCCACCATACCGGATATGATCGCGGCGGCGGAACAAAACGGGCAGACGGTATTTGCGGCGGTCAACGCCGACTTTTTCGACATGTTCGGCGACCACCACCCGTCGGGGCTGTGCGTCAAAAACGGAAGGGTCGTCGCAAACGGCGACAGCCTTCGTCCCTTTATCGGCGTCAAAAACGACGGCACGCCGGTGCTGACGGATCTTGAAAAAGACCCGGAGATCCTTTTCGACCTGCGCCACGCGGCGGCGGGGATGCAGCTGATCTTAAAAGACGGCGAGCCCTTTGACACAGCCCCCGGCGAGCCCTTCGGCTTTACGCCCCATCCGCGCACGGCGGCGGCGCTGACCGGGGACGGAAAGGTCCTTTTGCTGGAGGTGGACGGGCGCATCCCGGCGCACTCCAACGGCGCTACGCTGACGGACCTGTCGCTGTTCTTAAAACAAAGAAAAGCCGTGACCGCCCTGAATCTGGACGGCGGCGGCTCTTCGGCTGTGTATACAAGGAACATGGACGGCGGCTTTGACCTGAGGACCGTGCCCGCAGACCTGTTCCGCCCGAATGACAAACTTATCCGGAAAGACTATAATGCGATCCTGATCACAAAAGCATAAAGATAAAATATAAAAGATAAAATAAAGGACCTGCGGTCGGCATTTTAATCATGCGCGCAAAGCGCGCCACCGAATTTTATCTTTTATCTTTATTATTTTCTATTTTGCCTCCGATAAACGCCGCTCCCGAAATCATTTTCCGTCCGGGAAGCTGGTGAACGCGCCGCGCTCGGGCTCGGGCAGGCCGTAGGCCTTTTTGCCGAGGGCGATGGACTTCATCAAAAACGCCATATTGCGGGCAAGATTGCGCATGGTCTGCAAGCCCTCGGGGTCTTTTTCGACGTCCGCCGCCGTAAAGCCGTGGACCTCGTTCCAGTAGGTGGAGGACGCGACCGGCATGCCGGAGATGGTGAAGTGCTTGTTGATATCGTCAAACGCCGAGGTGGAGCCCGCCCGGCGGGACGAGACGACCGCCGCGCCGACCTTCATGGTCTTGGGATAGGGCGTGCTGTAAAACAGGCGGTCCAGCAGCGCCAGCAGCCCGCCGTTTGCGTGGGCGTAATAGACCGGCGTGCCGACGACAAGCCCGTCCGCGTCCCGGAACGCCTCGGCGATCTCGTTGACCGGATCGTCCGCAAAGACGCATTTGC
>CAMVBD010000219.1 GCA_947165615.1 uncultured Clostridia bacterium
CGAATAGTGGATAAAGACGCAGGGCTCCATGTCGCCGGCGGAATTGATGTGGAAGTAGTTGCGCCCGCCCGCGATGCAGCCGCCGACGTACTCGCCGTCGTCCTGGAAGTCGATGACCATCAGGGGCTTGCCGGTGGCGGAGTTGCGCATTTTGCGCAGCCAGAAGTACATGGTCTTGCGCTGGGTGGGCGTGGGGATCAGGTCCTTGTCCGCGCCGTGGCCGACGGGCATGTAGTTGAAGTACCACGCGTACTTGACGCCCGCGTCGATCATGGTCTTTACAAATTCGTCCGAAATGACGTAATCAAAGTTTTTGCGGGTGTAGCAGACCGAAATGCCGTACAGGCAGCGGTGCTTTTTGAGGAGCGAAATGGCGTTCATGGTGTTCCGGTACGCCCCTTCGCCGCGGCGGAAGTCGTTGGACTCCTCGGTGCCCTCGATGGACAGGGCGAAAGCGAGGTTGCCGACCTTTTTGACCTCCTCGCAGAATTCGTCGTCGATGAGGGTGCCGTTGGTGTAGGACATGAACGCGCAGTCGGGGTTGTTGCGGCACAGCTCGAGAATGTCCTTTTTGCGGATCAGCGGCTCGCCGCCGGTCAGCATGAAGAAATGGGTCCCCAGCGCCTTTGCCTGACTGACGATGGACTGCATTTCAAAATTGGAGAGGTTGGAGCGGTAGCCGTATTCCGCCGCCCAGCAGCCCTTACATTTTAAATTGCACGCGCTGGTGGGGTCAAACAGAATGATCCACGGAATATTGCAGTGGTATTTGACGCGATTTGCCCGCACTTCCTTGGTGCCGAAGTAGCCGCCCTCGACGCCCAGGGACAGGAGCATGTGCTTGACGATGCCGCGGTCGACGTCCGAGAGGATGCTTTTGGCAAGCTGCGTATAAATATTGTTGGGGTCCGCGGCGCCCTTTCTCATCTTTTCAAAATTGTCCTTCGGAAACACGTTGTCCCCGAAAATGCGGTGCGCGCCGTCCAAAAGACGGACCAGATTCTGTTCGGGGTCCTTGTCAACGTATTTGAGGATGCGGTCCAGCGCGGCGCCCGCGCCGGCGACGACCGCTTTTTTCTTCAGAGACATGGTTTTTCCTCCATCGGAATACATTCGCTATCAGTTTATCAGTATAACATATCCGCCCGCTTCTTGCAAGCCTTTTTCGGGCCGGAATGTTGAAGACAAGGGCAGTTTACCGTATTTTCCGCCGAAAATGGACCGATTGTCATTTTTACACTTGTTTCTGTCACTTTTGTATGGTAAAATATCGGTGGAATCGTGTTAAAATAGACCCGCTGCGCAAAACCGGATTTTTAATCAGGAGAATCTTTGCTTATGAATTCTGTCACAAAGCGCCTTGTCCCGGCGCTCATTGCCCTTTTGCTTGTCTTTTTGCTTGCCGTTCCCGCCTTCGCCGCGGAGGACGGGCTTGCCGATCCCGAAGGTCCCATCATCGGGATCAGCGCCGGCGGTCTGTGGACAAAATATCCCCAAAACGCCCTCGAGGGGCTTTTGGCCGTCAGACAGACGGGTCTCAAATACGTTCTGGCGGACGTCAGCCGCACGTCCGACGGCGTGCTGATTTTGCTGCCCGAGGACGCCGCGGGACGGATGCTCGGGACCGAGGAGCCCACCGTTTCGGCGCAGAAAAGCGACGCGCTTTTGTCCCTGCCCATGAAAAACCGCATGGGCGGCACGGCGAATGGGACGACCGCGTATCGCGTTTCGACCCTCAAAGACGCCCTGCCCGCCCTGAAGGACGCCGGGCTTACGCCGGTCCTGCGCTTTGACGCCGCCCTTTGCGCGGACGTGGACGCCATTGGGGACGGCACGGCCGTGTGGTTTGTGACCGGCAAAGAAAAGGACGTCAAGGCCGCCGCGGCGACCTACGCGAAAACCCATCCGTTTTTGGCGAGCCTTCGCTCCAACGTCATTTTCCACGTTTCTTCTTTTATTGCCGAGATGAAGAAGGCCGGCGCCGTCGGCGTCAACCTGAGAACCACCAACCGCTACGGCGTCGTCTTTTACCGCTCCACGCTTAAAAAATGCGACACGCTCAGGGCTGTCGCCGACTGCTCCGACCCCGAGACCGCGGGCGCAAGAGCGGACAGCGTCAAGTGGTGGGACGACCTTGTTTCCCGCGGGTATTCCGTCATCATCACCGACGACCCCGAGGGCTTCGGGCAGTACCTCGGCGAAAACGAGAGCGCAAGGGCGCGGCTGCGGACCCTGTACGACTACGTCAAAAACGAGGCGAAGATCCCGGAATTCAACGGCGAGAAGCTGAACGACTACAAAAAAGCCTACAACGACGGCGTGACCGCCGCCGAGACGCTTTTGGCGGACAGATCCTCCTCCCTGCAGGACATGCGCGACGCGTACACCAAGCTCTCCGCCGCCATGAAGGACATTGAGCTCCACTATGAGGAGATCGAGGCACCGCCGGCAAGACCGTCACCGTCCCCCGCGTCCTTTTGTGCGTGGCCGTCGCCGCCGCCGTGGTGGCCGTGCAGGTGTATTTCTTCAAGAGAAGAAAGGCGTAAAACCCGGCGAGAAGCGTGGGGCGAGGAGTGAGGAGCGGCGCCCGTACCCGAATTTTGCATTTTCCCGTGCGCCCGTGTGCCAAAATCCCGTATTCTTCATTTTGCGTTTTCCCGTGTACCCGTGCGCCCGTGTGCCCGTGTACCCGTGTACCCGCCGCCGCAGGCGGCCCAAGAAAGGAGACTCCACCATGACGACCTTTTATCTTGTCCTCTTCTCGGCGGTCTTTGTCGCCGTGAACGCGCTGAACCCCTTTTACGTCAAGGCGCAGAGAGACGGCCCCAACAAAAAGAGCCTCGCCCTGAAAATGACCTGCGCCACCGGCTATCTTGTGACTTGCCTGTGCAGCATGCTGATCGCGCAGAATTTTTCAAAATTCGCGTGGCTCATTTTCGGCGGGCTGGTCTTAAGCTGGATCGGCGACCTGTTTTTGCACCTGTGGCAGCATAAGATTTTTCACGCGATCGGCTTTTTGGGGTTTCTGTCGGCGCATTTTCTGTTCATCGCGGCGTTTTTGACCAAGATCAAAATCCTTTCCCCGACGCAGCCCTTCTTTACGTGGCCGGAAGCGGCGGGGGTCCTGCTGTTCTGCATCGGATTTGTGGTGTTCTCCATGATGATCGGCACCGACCTCAAAAACGCGCTGGTGATCCCGATCCTCGTTTACGCCGCCGTCATTACGACTATGCTGTGCAAAGCCATCGTCATGGGCGTGCTGTACGTCCGGGCGGACGGTCTGTACGCCTGGCCGGCGCTCATTGCCGCCGCTGTCGGCGCCGCGCTGTTTGTAACGTCCGACTTTTCCATCGCCATTCTGATGTTCAACGAAAAATACAAAAAAAACTACCCGCTGAAAATGTTCAACATGGTGACGTACTTTTTGGCGGTGCTGCTGCTCTCGGGTCTGCCGATGCTGGTCAGATGACCCTTGTCAAGCAGAAAATTCTCCAAAAAATACACAATATCTTGTGCAAAAATGATAATTTGAAAAAAATTCGTTCAACATATTGATTTATCGGAATCCGTGTGATATAGTAGGTATCACGCGGATTTTTTCCGCCCTTTTTTCGGGTAAGCCGAAAAAAAGCGGCGGTTCGATCTCAGAAAAACAACGAGAATACAGAAGAAAAACGAAAAGGAGAACGACTATGTATCAGGTCATGAAGCGCGACGGCAAGCTCGCGGAATTCGACATCAACAAGATCGCGGACGCGATCGCCAAGGCCTTTGACGCCCAGAACAAGCCCTACAACCGTTCCACCGTGGACTTTATCGCCCTGCGCGTGACCGCGGACTTTGAGGACAAGATCCACGACGACGTGGTGGACGTGGAGGCCATTCAGGACTCCGTGGAGCACGTCCTCGGCGAAGCCGGTTACGCGGACGTGGCCAAGGCCTACATTCTGTACCGCAAAAACCGCGAAAAGATCCGCAACATGCGCTCCACCATCCTCGACTACAAGGAGATCGTGGACAACTACGTCAAGGTCA
>CAMVBD010000220.1 GCA_947165615.1 uncultured Clostridia bacterium
ATGCTCCGTCGTCTCCGGGAACGGTATCCGGGGGCTGAACTCTATTGCGCGACCGTTATGCGCACGACGCTTCTCGGCGACGGGACTTGGGATCTGACGCGGGAACTCGGCGCCGGAAATCTGGAGGATTACAACCGGGAGATCCGAGACGCCGCGCTCGAATATGCCTGCGTTCTGATCGACCTGTACGGGACCGGACGCCGGTACGAAACCGCGGACGGCCTGCATCCGACTTTGGCAGGGCACCGTGAACTTGCAAATGCGTGGATCGAGTGTCTGCGCGCTGACATATAAGGAGGCGGAGAAAAACATGACGGTCGTTGCAAAACGATTTCAGGAACTTACAACGGACGAACTCTACCGCCTTTTAAAAGCGCGGGTGGACGTTTTTGTGGTGGAGCAGCAATGCCCCTATCCGGAACTGGACGACCGCGATCAGGCGGCCGTCCACGTCTGGCTGGAGGAATCGGGGGAGCTCTTTGCCTACCTGCGCGTGATGGACAGGGGCGTCGAAAGTGAATTTGCCTCCATCGGGCGGGTGCTGACGCTCAGGCGTCGGCAGGGGCTCGGCAGCCGCGTTTTGTCGGAGGGGATCCGGGTCGCGGCGGAGGTTTTCGGGGCGGATACGATCTATCTCGAGGCACAGACCTATGCCAGACCCTTTTACGAAAAACTGGGCTTCCGGCAGGCGTCCGACCCCTTCCCGATCGACGGCATCCCGCATATCCGGATGCTGCGCGACGGCACGCGGGGATCTGACGGAGGGGCGGACTGATGGAATACGGCTATTCGGTGCTCATGGCTGTCTTTGCCGCCGCGCTGCTGCTTTACGCCGGGCTTATGGCGCTGACAAAGGACTATAAACTCCTGCCCGCCCGCGCGCGGACGTCGGTCAAGCCGAAGGACCCCAAACGCTACATGACGGGGCTTGCAAAGGTCGTGGCGCTTGTCTCCCTTTCCCCCGCCCTGAGCGCGCTGGCGGGACTTTGGAGCATGCTTGCGGCGATGATCGTTCTGATCGCGGGTTTTGTTCTGTTTCTCTGGATCGGCACGCGGATCATGAAAAACGCGCGTTAAAAAAAGAGGCTCTTTCGGGGCAGACTCCGTAAAGAAGCTGTTTTGAGGCGGCAATCACCGGCTCAAAAGGATATGAAACCGGCGTGACCGCTGCGGTCACGCCGGTTTTGTCTCTTGGATTTTGTGGGGCAAAATCCGATGCTCGTTATAACTGTGGACAATAGAAGATCTATTCGGCAAACCGGAATTTATCATTCTATAAGTTCTGTCAATGCCTTGTTGTAATCATCCTCTATAAGAATGACATTCTCGCCGGCACTTCCGAACGTGTCGATGTACCATCTGTTGCATTCCTTCAGGTCATCGGGGGTACAATCGGCTTCCATCAATCTGGATTCTATATCCGACTCATGCCCGATGATCTCATGATAATGACTGTCAATGTATTCTTCGGTCATGGCAAGGCAAATGAATCGAATAGACGGCAGATAATGCGCATCAAAGTCATTTCTCCAATCTGCGGGAATATAACAGCCCTCAACGACTAAGTTCTGTCTGTTTTCGACTACGGTCTTGATCATCTCGCGGACAATGGGCCATAGATACTCCGTGAGAGCATCGTCGTCTTCTGGCCCAAGCTCTGTGTTGCCGCTGCGGATCAGCCCCATCTTCAGATGGTCAATGGAGAGATATGGATATTTGTACTTTTCGAGCATCCGCTGTGCCAGAAGAGTCTTTCCGGTGTGAGATGCTCCGGTTAACAAAATAATCATGTTCCTGCCTTCACCTCCGCAAATCCCGATTTGTTTTAATCATTCCCTTTTGCGGGGCCTCTTCTCCGGGCGGCGGAACGACAGCGCACAGGCGAGGCATAAACGTCTTTGGAGCCTCTTTTTTTGTGGAACGGATTTCTTCATGGAACAAAGTATATCCCACCAAAAAAGAAACAGGATTCCGTCCCGTGCACCCATGCGCCCGTGCACCCATGCGCCCGCCGCGCTGCGCGCGGCTGACTTTACGCCTTACTGACCTTCATCAGATTCGTGGTGCCCGAGACCCCCAGCGGCACGCCGGCGGTAATGACCACGGTGTCGCCGGCCTTCACGATCCCGGTGTTTCTTGCGGCCTCCAGCGCCGCGTCAAACAACTCGTCCGTGTTGGTCTTTTCCCCGATCAGGCACGGATGCACGCCCCAGGACAGATTCATCTGCCGCAGAACGGTGTCCGACAGCGTGCAGCATACAATGGGGCAGGCGGGGCGGTATTTACTGAGCAGGCGGCTTGTGGTGCCGCCCAGCGTCACGGTGATGATGGCGGCGGCGTTCAGGTCGTGGGCGGTCGTCACGGTCGCGTGGGCGATGGCTTCGGCGACCGAATCCCCGGTGACCGGCGGACGGGCGGAAAAGCTCGTTTTGTAATTGATGGCGTTTTCGGTGGTCTCGGCGATCAGCGCCATGGTTTTAACGGCCTCTACCGGGAACTGCCCGGCTGCCGTCTCGCCCGAGAGCATAATGGCGGAGGTCCCGTCGTAAATGGCGTTCGCCACGTCCGTGATCTCGGCGCGGGTGGGGCGGGGGTTCGTGATCATGCTTTCAAGCATCTGCGTGGCGGTAATGACCTGCTTTCCGGCAAGATACCCCTTGCGGATGATCTCTTTCTGAATGGCGGGAATGTCCTCAAACGGGATCTCCACGCCGAGATCGCCTCTTGCGACCATAATGCCGTCGGCGGCGTCGATGATCTCGTCGATGTTTTCCACGCCGTCCTTGTTTTCGATTTTTGCGATGATGCGAACGCCCGACCAGCCGAGCGAACGCGTGAATTTGCGCATGTAGTTGACGTCGGCGGCGGAGCGCACAAAGGACGCGGCAATGAACTCAAAGCCGTTCTTGGCGCCGAATTCCAAATCGTTCATGTCCGCTTCGCTCAAAAACGGCATGGAAAGCGTCACGCCCGGAACGTTGATGCCCTTGTGGTTCGAGACCTTGCCGCCGTGGACGACCTCGCACACGATCTCGGTGTCGTGCACCTCGCGGCACACCATTTCAATGACGCCGTCGTTGATGAGGATCCGGTTCCCCGCGTGGACGTCCTTCGGCAGGTTCTTGAAGCTGATCGAACCGACTTCCTTCGTGCAGGGCACGTCGCGGGCCGTCAGCGTAAACGTATCCCCGTCCTCCAAAAATACCGGCCCATCGGGAAAGTTGCCGAGCCGGATCTCCGGCCCCTTGGTGTCGAGCATGGTGGCGACGGGCTTGCCCAGTTTTTCCCGCACGCGGCGGACCTGCTCCAGCCGCTTTAAATGGTCTTCATACGTCCCGTGCGAAAAATTGAAGCGCGCCACGTTCATGCCGGCCTCCATCAAGCCCTGCATCACGGCGTCGTCGTCGGTCGCGGGACCGATCGTGCAGACGATTTTTGTCTTTCTCATCTATAAAATACTCCTTTGACAGTCTTTTTCCATTATACACCTGTTTTTCGCAAAACGCAATAGAAAAGGAAGAAGCGCCCGCCCCGTCCGCAGAAAAACCGCGAAAAGAGCGGACGGATGCGTTTTTCGTCTTGCCACGGGCAAAAAACTGTGATATAGTAATAATATCTGTAAGATGGAGGGATTTCCGTGAAAAAGACGACGGCGCTGCTCCTGGCGCTTTTAATGCTTTCTCTGTCCGCCTGTTCCATGCTCCAAAACATCAAAGAAAACGCAAAAAGGAACGCCGAAAAACAGATCCTTGACACGCCTGCCGACGAAGTCCTGCTGGCGGGCTGGGACGAGACGGTCCGAAACAGTTTTGAGACCTGTCACAAGGTTTCGTCCCATACGTCCACCGACATCGGCCGCCCCCACGTGACCGGGGACGCGGACGTCTCGCTGCTCGACGCCGCGGCGGGGATCGTAAAGGACCTGATCGCCGACGGCGCGCCCGGCGACGAAACAAAGGACGTCGGGTCGGTCTCCGGCACGGTCCTCGAGGGCTATGACCCCGCTTCGGCGCTGGAGATCAAAACCGAG
>CAMVBD010000221.1 GCA_947165615.1 uncultured Clostridia bacterium
GGTCCGTGTACGGCTCCGCCATGGCGGCGGAATGACCGTCGAACGCGCCGTCCGCAAAGGCGCAGACCGCTGCCCTGTCCCGCAGACTCTTATTCTTCAGAAAAGCATCCAGGCTGTCGAGATCCCGGCAGCCGTCGCTGTGGTGCTTGCGCTTGCGCTGATCATGGGCAGCACGGCGTTTGCCGCTGTATTTCCTTTTGAAACTCAATTTGAATATGACGAGGCGAAGCTCGGCTGGCTGACGGATCTTGCGATCCGCGAAGACCTGAACAACATTGCGGCTCTTGTCGGCAAGGGCGGGCTTGCGGCCGATCCGTCGTATCCGTACACACAGACGTCCGAGTCTTTTGCGAAGGACGTCGCGTCCTACATGCAGGTCTATGATCTCAAAGAGGATTCCCTGCAGACCTCTTACGTCGCGATCATTGAAATGCTCGGCGCCAATATCGACGGAATAACCGCCGGGATCTCGGATTCCGCCGTGCGCAGTTATCTCCAAAACGTGGGCGTCACCTATCCCGACAGCACCGACACCGGTATGCTGGTCCTTGCAAAGGCGATGTACTCCGCTATGATCACGGGCGTGTTCAACGGTCTTGACGCCGCGGATCTGTCCGGCGGCATCTCTCTCGAAAAAGCGCTTGTCAAATATGTATCCTCTCTTTCGGGGCTTACCCAAAGCGACGTGAGCCGTTTTGCGCCGAACGGCGTTGAGGAACTTTCCGCTTATCTGCTCGCGTCCGCCCGGTACACCCTTTGGGCAAACGGCTACGACGTGGACAAAGACACGCCCGAAGACCGTGTTACCGCGCTGTCCGCCGTTATGACCATCCATACCATCGGTCTCAGCGTGGACGAAAACGCGTCCTTCGACGAACTTCGTCCTATCTATACGGCGGCGCTTCTCGGGAAAAAGTTTAATGTGACTGTGGATCCCGTGCGTCTTGCCGACGCGCAAAAGAAAGACGCGGTCGCGCTGTATATGCTGCAGCTCATCGGACAAAAAAACGGCCTGACCGTCAGAAACGACCTGTCTCTCAACGACGCGTTCCTGCTGGTCGCTTCGAATACCGACTTCTTCAGCATTGAAGAAGACGAGTTTTATGCGGATGTCTTCGATTACCGGTTCACGCTGTCCGCCCCGCGTTCTTCCGTTTGGATCTATCCGACCAGTTACGCTTCCACGGTCGACGGCGCGCTGGTCAATATCACGGTCAACGGCAATCCTGTGCGCGACGGCTATTACACCCAGATCTCCATCGATCCCGCCAAAGCGGAACAGACGCTGGTGATCCGAGTGGAGGCGACGTCCCGTTCCAAGAGCGACGTCGAGACTTATACGGTCACGCTGACCGTCGAGCCCAACGGCGCCGTTTCCGATCCTGCCGCTCCGTCGGATCCCGCTTCCGCGTATGAGTCCGGCGAGACGATCGTTGCGGAGATCCTGCGCAACGTAGGCGTCAACGAGCGTATCGTCAAGGCTGCGGACAACCTGGTCAACGGCATGCCCGACAGCGTCCAAAAAGCCATGCGCTTTATCGCGCCGACGTTTGCGGCGGACAACGGATCTGCCGAGCCCGCTGCCGACCCCGGTCTTTCCGGTGTCCTGCCCGGTTCTTTGGATGCGGAATGGATCAAAAACGCCGGCTTTATCAGTATTTTGGATAAACTCGGATCCGTGCGCGACAGCGCCATAGACGGCATTGACGGTATCCGCCTTGCGGGCGGCGCCGACGCCGGAAATCCGTTCAGCTTTATTACGCTGAACTGATACTGTTATCCTCTGCGCTCTTTGCCGGCGAGAATTCGTCGGCAATTCTTTCGGAAGGAGTTGATCGAATTGAATGAAAAGATTCTGATCGTTGACGACGACGTCAATATCTGTGAATTGTTAAGGCTGTATCTCTCAAAAGAAGGGTATTCGCCTCTGATCGTCAACGACGGCATTGCCGCCGTCAGCGCGGCTGCGGAACCAAAGCCTGCGCTCATCCTTTTGGACGTTATGCTTCCGAAGCTTGACGGATGGCAGGTCTGCCGCAAGATCCGTCAGACTTCCGACGTCCCGATCATTATGCTCTCCGCAAAAGGGGAGACGTTTGACAAAATTCTGGGGCTGGAACTCGGCGCCGACGATTACGTCGTAAAGCCTTTCGAGGCAAAGGAAGTTGTCGCCCGCATCAAAGCGGTCCTGCGCCGCAGCGTCGCCCCGCAGGTCGATCTTCCCAAGGAAGTCAATTATGAAAATCTGACGGTCAATATCACGAATTACGAACTGAAGGTCCGCGGCGAACACGTTTACGCGCCGCCGAAAGAGCTGGAACTGCTGTTCCACCTCGCTTCCAATCCCAACCGCGTTTTTACCCGCGACCAGTTGTTGGATGAGGTTTGGGGGTTTGACTATTACGGCGATTCCAGAACCGTCGACGTACACATCAAACGCCTGCGTGAAAAACTGGAAGGTGTTTCCGATAAGTGGGAACTGAAAACGGTATGGAGCGTCGGCTATAAATTCGAGACCCGGTAAACGCTATGAAACTGTTCAGAAACCGGACGTCAGGGTCCATGTTTCGCCGTTTTTTCGCGCTCATGACGCTGACGGTCATCTTTTCATTGACGGTAGCCAGTTTTTCGCTGATGCTGTCGTTCCTGAGTTTCTGGAAGAGGGATCATTTGAACGGACTTGCGGATGACGCTCTGAGCTTTGCTCGGAGCGTTACGCAGTTATATGACGAAGATAAAGAGATCTTTCCGCTGAAAGAGGAGAGAGAATCAACGTTTCTTTTGGTCGCCTCATTTCTGACTGTCTCGGACCGCAGCGCCGGCGAACTGTATATCGTCGATGTTGACGGGCAAATTATACTGTGCAGGGATATGATCACCCTGAACGGCGAGACGCTCAAACTGTCGCCGGCAAATGGGTTTGCGGATCTCCTCAGGATCCCGGCTGAAAAGATCCTGCAATCACAGAAGTCTTATCCGGTCGCGCTGTCTGAGATCACGGCGGAACTGCCGGACCATCCGGAGGACACGTTCCTCGTTGTCGCGCCGTTTATCCGAAACGGTCATTACTTTGTCGTCTGCATTCAGGATGTTCAGTCGTCCTATGTACCGTATACCGCCGATCTGTTCCGAATGATCCTCGGGACAGGCTTTTGGGCTGTTTTATTCGCGTTCGTCCTGGCGCTGATCAATTCGCATCGAATGGTAAAACCCCTCAAAAAGATCACAGCCGCGACCAAGGAATATGCGGCGGGCAACTTCAGCGAGCGTATCAAACCCGGCGACAACTATTCAGAATTGAAGGAATTGATCGAATCCTTCAACTCTATGGCGGACAGCCTGCAAATGATCGATGAGTCCCGTTCCCGCTTTGTCGCGGACACGTCGCATGAACTCAAAACGCCGATGACCATTATCAGCGGCTTTGTGGACGGTATCCTTGACGGGACCATTCCGCCGGAGGACACCGAAAAGTACCTGCGCATCGTTTCGGACGAGACAAAGCGGCTCTCCCGTCTCGTCGTCGCCATGCTCAATATCTCCAAGATCGAAGCGGATAAACTCAAGCTGACGCTGACCGACGTGGAACTGGACAGAATGATTTGTTCCACGATCGTGGGATTTGAAAAAGAGATCAGTAATAAAAAGATTTCCATCATGGGCCTTGATACGCTGGAAGCGATCACGGTTCCGGCGGATGATACGCTTTTGGGACAGATCCTGTTCAATCTGATCGACAATGCCGTCAAGTTCACGCCTGAAAATGGCGAAATCCGCTTTTCACTGGTTTCGGACAGACGGTTTGCGGTCCTCAAGATCCGCAATACCGGCAAGGGAATCCCACCGGAGGAGACGCCGTATATATTTGATCGGTTTTATAAGGTCGACAAATCCCGCGGCCTTGACACCAAGAGTTTTGGGATCGGTCTGTATATCGTCAAATCGATCATTGAAATGCACCGCGGCACGATCAGCGTGGAAAGCGAACTTGACTCGTTTACGGAGTTTA
>CAMVBD010000222.1 GCA_947165615.1 uncultured Clostridia bacterium
CCTTGACGCGCTCCTCAAAGGGCTTGTCATGCTGCGCCTTATAGTAATTGTCGTGATTGATGACGGTCACATGGCCGGGAAAGCGGCTGCACAGGATTCGCGTGATGGTGGATTTTCCGCTGCCGGACCCGCCGGCGATACCGATTACAAGCGTCTTCATACTCTGCTCCTCTTAAAAAATCACGTCGTAGATCAGGGGCTTTGCGGTCGGTTTGTCGTCGGAGATCAGGACCGCTTTTTCATAGGCGTCGTCCAAGACGGCGTCGAGGGACGGGATCGACGAATAGGCCGTCGCCAGCAATTCGCCGGTTTTCACCCTGTCGCCGGTCTTCGCGTTTAAGATCAGCCCCGCCACAAAGTCGATGGCGTCGCCTTTTTTGCGTCTGCCCGCGCCGAGCTCGACGCAGAGAAGACCGAGTTTTTCGGCGTCCATGTGCGTGATATATCCATCGCGCTTTGCGCGGATCTCATAGGCGTATTTCGCCACGGGGAATTTCGAGAGGTCGTCAAGGTAGGTTTCGTCGCCGCCTTGCGAGGCGATCCACTCCTTCATTTTCAGGAAGGCTTTTCCGCTTTTTACGGCGTCTTCGCAGCGCCGCTTTGCCTCCTCCAAAGGCAGTTCCAGCGCAAGCGCCGCAATGTTGGACGCGAGCGCCAAGGACACCTCATACAGGTCGTTTTTCTTGCCGCGCAGCACTTCGACAGCCTCTTTGACCTCCAAGGCGTTGCCGATGTTGGAGCCGAGGGGCGTGTCCATATCGGTAATGAGCGCCGCCATTTTGCGGCCGCACGCCTTGCCGATGGTCACCATTTTTTCGGCGAGGACGCGCGCGTCCTGAGGCGTCTTCATAAACGCGCCGGAACCGGTCTTGACGTCCAGGACGATGGTATGCGCGCCCGCCGCCAGTTTTTTGCTCATGATGCTGGAGGTGATGAGCGGGATGGAGTCGACGGTCGCCGTTACGTCGCGCAGGGCGTACAGGATCTTGTCCGCCGGGACCATGTTGCCGGTCTGCCCGATGACGGCGATGTTGGTCTTTTCGACCTGCGACAGAAATTCGTCCGCCGGAAGATCGGTCCGGTAGCCCGGGATGGATTCGAGTTTGTCGACCGTGCCGCCGGTATGGCCGAGTCCTCTGCCGCTCATTTTGGCAAGCTTGAGGCCGAGGGAGCCGACGATGGGCGCGACGATGAGGGAGGTCTTGTCCCCGACGCCGCCGGTGGAGTGTTTGTCAACGGACAGTTTGCCGAAGCGGGACAGGTCCACGGTATCGCCCGAGCGCATCATGGCGTCCGTCAGCGTCACGGTCTCTTCGTCCGTCATGCCGCGGAAATAGACCGCCATTAAAAAGGCCGTCGCCTGATAGTCGGGGATGGAGCCGTCCACGATCCCTTTGACGAAAAAGCGGATCTCTTCGTCCGTAAGCGCCTCTCCGTTGCGTTTTTTGAGAATGATGTCGTATGCTTTCATAGGGTTCTCCTGTCTGAAATCGGCGCCGGAGACCGGCGCCGACGGTTGCCGCATGAAACGGCGATTCTTTATCTTGCTCCCTTGTCGTAGGGGATGCCCTCCGCCTTGGGCGCGCGGCTCTTTTTGGACGTAAAGGCCAGAACGATCAGAACGGTGACAAACGGGATCAGATTGTAGAAATACATGTTTTTGAACACGGTGTTGTAAAAGTTTGTGAACGCGGGGCTGTTCTCGAGGATCTTCTGCATCCATGCGGTGCTTTCCAGCGGCTCGATGAGGCTGCGCTCATAGGTGACGGCGAGGCACTTGAGGAACCCGAACAGCAGGGAGCCGAGAGCGATGCCGAGGGGCTTCCAGTTGCCGAAGATCATAATGGCGAGGGCCAAAAAGCCCATGCCGGCGACGGTGCCTTCCGCGGTGCCGTTTGCGACCGTTGCGACGAAGGCGTAACCGCCGAAGCCCGCCAGCGCGCCGGAAATGGTGGTGCCGAGATAGCGCATGGCCTTGACGTTGATACCGACGCTTGCCGCCGCCTGCGGATGCTCGCCGCAGGAACGAAGCCGAAGGCCGGTCTTGGTCTTATAGATCCAGAAGGACAGTAGGATAAACACGCCGATGGCGATGAAGGTGGAAATATAGGTTTTGTCAAAGAAGATCTGCGCGACGGGATTCAGGTCGTCCTTGAGAATGGCGTACCCGAAGTCGGTGCGCTGGCCTTCTGCGTTGACCATGGTCGCCATTTCCAGCTTGTCCTTGTTGAACAGGACCTTGGTCAGAAACAGGGTGATGGCGGGGGCAAGCAGGTTCAGCGCGGTACCGCCTATCGTGTGGTCCGCTTTCAGATTGATCGCCGAAAACGATAATAGCAGCGAGAACAGCGCGCCGAAAAGAGAAGCGATGACAAGGCAGATGAGGAACAGCAACTGGTTATGCGAAACAAAGAAGGGATTGCTGCGCAGGTAGAATGCCGCCATGGCGCCGGCAAACGCGCCGAAGATCATGATACCGTCCAGCGCGATGTTGATGATACCGCTGCGCTCGGCGAACATACCGGCAAGCGCGACGATTAAAAGCGGGATGGCGAAAATAAGCGTTTTTTGAAGCAGGAATACCATTACTTGTCAGCCTCCTCTCCGGCGACGGACGCCGTGGGTTCGGTCACGGGGGGAACGGAGACGGGCTCCGCTACGGGGACCTTGTTTTCAAGAAGCGGGGACTTTGCGGGCGCCGCGTTCTTTTTTTTGCGGCTGAGGAAGTCCTTGATGAACTTGGAGAAGCCGGCAAAGTAGATGATGACGGCGACGATGAGCTGCGGGACGTATTCGTTGAAACTGGTCCTGCCCGCGAGATAAGAGCCGCCCTTGTCGATGTAGCGCAGGAAGATGGAGGAGAAGATGACGCCGATGGGATTGTTGCTGGCAAGCAGCGCCGCCGGAATGCCGTTGAAGCCGTCCGCCGGAAGCGACTGGTAGGTGTCCCACTTGAAGTCCTGCTTGCCGTTGAGGCACCACAGGGCCGCGCCGCAGGCGGCGAGCGCGCCGGCGATGGCCATGGAGAGGACAATGTTGCGCTTTTCGTTCATGCCCGCGTACTTGGAGGCGTTGCGGTTGTAGCCGCAGGCCTTGAGTTCATACCCGAACGTGGTCTTGTTGAGCATGACGTAAAGAAGGACGGCGATGACACAGACGATGATGATGGAGGCGTCCAGATACGAGCCCTTGAAGAGTTTGTCAAGCCCGAAGGTCGCGGTGGAAACGCCGTTGGAAATGGTTTTGCGGATGAAGTTCGTCTTGGTTTCGGCGTAGTTGACGTACTGCTCTTTGTTGGCGGCGAAGACCCAGGAGACGATGTTTGCCGCCATCCAGTTTGTCAGGATGCACACGATGACTTCGTTGACGTTGAACTTGGCCTTGAAAAAGCCGGGGATGGCGCCCCAGATCATGCCGAGGAGCGTGCCGACAAGCAGGGCAAGGAGCCAGATGAGCCACGTGGGCATAGACTCCTGCGGGATGCCGAGGCCGACGAGGAGCGCGCCCATGGCGCCCATCAGATACTGCCCCGGCGCGCCGATGTTGAACAGGCCCGTTTTGAACGCCAGTGAAACGGAAAGACCGGTCATGATGAGCGGCGTCGCGGTAAAGAGCATGTTGCCGAAGGAGAACAGGATGTCCTTGGCGTTGCCTGCCGCGAAGGGACCGCTGAGCACGATGAAGATGCCGGAGATGGCTTCCGAGAAGGAGATGTCCTTGGAGAAGATCGCCATGAACAGCAGCACGAGGAAGCCGACCAGCAGACCGCCGAGGATGCAGATCAGGGACGCGACGACCGACTGCACGGCGGGATGCTGGAAGAAGGAAGTTTTATTCTCATTGACGGTTGTTGTTTTTTTCATGGTTCACGCCTCTCAAACCTTGGGTGTCTGTCTCTTGGCGCCGGCCATGTACAGACCGAGTTCCTCGACAGTAGTGGTTTTGGGATCGAACTCGCCGACGATCTCGCCCTCGTACATGACGAGGATGCGGTCGGAGAGGT
>CAMVBD010000223.1 GCA_947165615.1 uncultured Clostridia bacterium
TGTCACCGGCAGTGCGGCCTATGTTGTTGAGGAAGCGGCGTATTGCGGGCTGGAAGATGATGATTATGGCCAGTGCTCCTACGTCAAGTATGGCGCCGAGCAGGGCGGAAATCATGCGCATGTTCAGTGCAGTGGCGAGTACCCGCACCAGGAAAAGGATTATGATGGCGATGAAGATATTCATGCCGATGGAGCCCGCCGTGGTCGTGGTGACGGACGGCGTATAAACAAGGGTCAGGAACGCGCCGAGACCGACGCCCAGCCCCGCCATTACAAAGGCGATGATCGCGTATTTATTGTATCTGATGCCGGTAAGTTCGGCACACACGGGGTTGCCGCCGAGGAATTTCTGACGGCGGCCGATCTTCGTAAAGTTAAAGATGAAGATGCACAGGGCCGCGAACGCCGCGAGAACAACGATCTTGAACGGGGCGTTATCGAGGGGCTTGACCGCCTCGCTCGGAATGGAGATGCCGCCGAGCGCGCCGCCGTTTTTGGAGATGATCTGGGCCGAAACGGCACTGAGCACGCTCATCATGGCCACAGTGGTCACGAACGCCGGGATCTTGAAGGCAGACGCCAGCACGGAGTTCAACAGCGAACAGTCCACGCCAACGCCGAAAATGACGAGCAGCATCAATAGAAAGCTCCCCGTGGCGTTATAGGTCATCACGCCGCACGCTGCGCTGAAGAGCGTTGCCGCGCCGAGGCTGATATCGAAGGAGCCGAGGGTGTAGATGAAGATGGCGCCGGTGGCTACCACCGCAAGCACGACCCCCTCGTTGAAAACGATCTTGAGATACATGTCAAGGCGGTAGTCCTTGAGTGCTACGGTCAGGCACAGCGCGCCGAAGAGGAGCAGCAGCGCCGCGAAGGGCAGAATGCGCACGGCAAGCTGACGGAGTTTGTATTTGTCGGGGCTTCGTTTTACGCTTTTTCCATTGACTTCTTCCATCGTTGCCCCTCCCTTAAATCATATAGCCGATGATGTCGGCGTCGGTGAGTTCCCGGCTGCGGGCGAATTCCTTTGTCACAACGCCGTCCTTCATCATCAGGATCCGGTCGCTCATGCCCATCAGCTCCGGCAATTCCTCGCTGATCATCAATATGGATCTGCCGGCGTTTTTGAGCTCGGTCATCAGCCGATACATCGCCTGCTTTACGCCGATATCCACGCCTCTGGTGGGGCAGTCGAGGATCAGGATCTCCGAACCGCAGCCGATCCACTTGCCGAAGACCACCTTCTGCTTGTTGCCGCCCGAGAGCGCCGAGACCGGCTGGTCCATATCGGCGCATTTGATCGAAAGCGCGTCGATCTGCTCACGGACGTAGGTTTTCTCCCTGCCGTTCAGGATCAGGAAATTGCCTACGGCAAAGCGATCCAACCCGGCCACGGCGATATTATCGCGGATGCCGGCGGAGAGGCAAAGGGATTCGACGTCCCTGTCTTTGGAAACGTAGCCGATGTTCTTTTTCTTGGCAGCCACGGCGCTCGTTACGGGGGTGCCGTCGCCGGTTTTTACGGTGCCGCTTTCGGGCTTCACCGCGCCGAAGAGCACCTTGCCCAGCGTATGCATGCCGCAGTGCGAAAGGCCGCCCACGCCCACGATCTCACCCTTGTGCAGCGTGACGCTCACGTCCTTCAGCTCGTTTCCGAGGCAGAGGTGCTCGGCGACGAGGGAAACCTCCTCCTGCCGGGAGGGGGTAAAATCGCTGCGGTAATAGTCGCCCTGCAGCTCTCTTCCGATCATGCTCGTGCGGATGAGGTCCGCATCAAACTCATCTTTGGTGAAGCTGCGGATGAGCATGCCGTCGCGCAGGACGGTAAGGGTGTCGCATACCTCCATGATCTCGTCGAGGTCGTGCGAGATGAAGAGCACGGCACGTCCGTCGTCGCGGAACTGCCTTATGACTTTATATAAGATCTCTCTGCCGTCGTGCGAAAGGGCGGTGGAGGTTTCGTCGATCACAAGCACCTTCGGCTCCTTCATCACGACCTTCGCGATCTCCACGAGCTTGCGGGACTGAAAATCGAGGGACGCCATGGGAGCGGCGCCGGAAACGTTCCGGATGCTGATATTCCGAAGCACTTCGTCGGCAAGCGCGTTCATCTTTTTTCTGTCGATCATGCCGAGGCGGTTCTTGAACTGATCGATCTCGGCGAGAAAGATATTCTCGCTCACCGTCACGCCGGCGATCGTGCCGCTTTCCTGCACGATCATGCCCACGCCCTTTTGCAGAGCCTCGATCATGCTCTCGGGCGCCCAGGGAGCCCCAAGGAATTCCATTTCACCGGCGTTTGCCTTCTGCATGCCCGCGGCGATCGAGGAGATCGTGGACTTGCCGGAGCCGTTTTCGCCGATGAGCCCACGGACTTCGCCGGGATAAACGTCAAGGGATACGTCGTTCAGGGCGACGGTGCTGCCGAAACGCTTATGGATATGCTTTAATCTGAGCAGTGGTTCACTCATGGTCTCACCTCACAAAACCATTATAAATGATTCGCCGCGAACACTGCCATCGACTTTTTTTCTTGTTTGGATGAAGATTTTAACCGTTTTCTTCCCTCGCTCCGTTTTCGGACGCTCAAACGAAAAAAGGGCGGTTTTTAAGTGAAAAAAGCGCTTATTTTGGTCGAACTGCAAAAAGAATCCGGCCCGCATTCAGTCGTTTTGACGAATAAAAGCCGCCGTCCCGGGTGGGCGGCGGTTGCGAAAAACGTTACTTTTTTGCCGGTTAATAATCAACGGCAATTATGGATGGGCATAATAACATTTAAATATTAACCTGTTTTTTTGAAAAATCCCTTGCCGTTTCTCACTTTTTTTCGTATAATCGAAGAGAAAGGACGCGATTCTATGGCCGGAATTTACGAGATCACCAATTTCGATACCCACATGCCCATCAAGTGCACCGTGCAGACGCTCGGGCTCGCCCCCTCGCACAAGCACGAGTATTTTGAGATCGATATGGTTCTGGAGGGCCGCTGCGAGTTTACCGTAGACGGCCGTCCCTATACGCTGAACGCCGAGGACGTGATTTCGG
This sequence comes from uncultured Clostridia bacterium, assembly GCA_947165615.1. GTDB lineage: Bacteria > Bacillota > Clostridia > Oscillospirales > Acutalibacteraceae > RUG806. The sequence continues at coordinate 3,046 of CAMVBD010000223.1, forward strand.
TGGACGGACACGTGCCGCACGCGATCCGCTCGAAAGACTGCGTGCTGGTGACCGTTCAGTTTGATCAGTCCATTTTTGAGAAAACGCTCCCCACGCCGCTGCATCCCGAATTCAACTGCAACTCCGCCCTGCAGGGAGAGAGCGAGGCCTTTGCAACCATCCGCCGCATCATCGCAAGGATCGTGAAAAACAACGCCGACCAGCAGCGCGGATACGAACTGAGGAACTGGTCGCTGATCTATCAGCTCATGGACGTTCTTTTCAATAACTTCCGCGTGGAGCGCACCGCCGCACAGGAGCAAAAAGGCCACCGCTACGCTTCACGCATTTCCGAGATCACGCAGGCGATCAAAGAACATTATAATGAAAACTATTCTTTGTCCTCCCTTGCTTCGCAGGTTCATCTCTCAGTACCCTATCTCTCGAAATTCTTTGACCGCCAGTTCGGGATGACCTTTCTGCAGTACCTCACGCAGTACCGCCTCGAGCACGCCGTGGGGGAACTCATGAATACCGAGAAGACGATTGAGGATATTTCTCTTGACAGCGGCTTTCCCAATTCCCACGCGTTCGTGCAGGCCTTCCGCAAAGAATACAGCCTTCTGCCCAGCGTCTACCGTCGGGAGAACCGCGTAAAGCGCGCAGAGGCCGAAGCCCTTCCCATCGTCGAGCAGCACGAGTATATGCGCGGCCTGCGCAAATACCTTGCCGAACCGAACGAAAAAACGCCCTCCCCGCAGGGCGTGAGCTGCATGATCCGCTTCAGCGCCGACGCGCCTGGACAGCGGCTGTCTCACACCTTCAAAAACGTGATGACCGTGGGGTCGGCCGAGGATATCCTCATCGGCGACGTGCGGGAGATGATCGACAGGATGCAGCGCGAGATCGGCTTTAAGTATATCAAGTTCAGCGGGATCTTTTCGGACGATC
>CAMVBD010000224.1 GCA_947165615.1 uncultured Clostridia bacterium
CTACGCCAGAACGGGTGCGGACAGCCAGAATACGGGAACCACTCCCGATGGATATTCTATTTACCAGACCAAGGAAAAGTTCGCCGGAACGCCGATCGTGGAGGTTTCGGTGCAGACAAAGCGGCTTGAGCCGGGTTCCGGTATGGAACCGGTATGCCTGTTCTCCGGCGGCGACGCCGTTGACGTAGGCGCCAGATGGAATGACAACATCCTTGAAACGGATAACGAAAACGATGCGGATTTCTTCTTTGATCATGAAACCACAAAGGCCTACCAGTGGTCCAGCAGGAGTTATTCGTACGATTATATCAGTCAGGATGATCCCTCAAACGGCATTTACGTCTATTTCCAGCCGAAGGTGCAGTACCGCGCCGAAGACGCGGACGGGAATCCCAACGAACGCTATGTCGCGGGCTTCTCCTACTTCCTTGCGGGCAATGAGAAAACGAAAGACAGCCGCTTCGGCACAAACTATGAATTTATGCAGACCTTCGCCCGTGAAAACGGCTTTGAGTTGCTACAGGAAAACGGCGAGCCGATGCGCGTGATGTCCGATCAGGCGGGTGAGATGACCTTGGCTACCATGTGGCGCGAAGTCGCCGGTTATCCGGTGGATACCTATAAATTCGACCAGTATCACAGCGTTCACTACAACAAGGTTGCGGCGCAGGGAGACCACGGACTGATCACCGCTATTGCGTTGACCGGAAACTCATACTTTCTATACGATCGCCTATCACGGGCTCAGCCGAAGATGATCTACCACACCGCGATGTATTTCGGCGTGTCGTATACCTACAACCCCTATCGGGCGATCACCGGCATATCCGGGCTGGTCACACCCTATACCGAAACCAGCCATCAGATAAAATACGGCGGTATGAAAACGCCGGCAGGCACCTTCCAGCCGTGCAGCGTCAGCCTGCAGGGCGCTCCGATATTCTCGGCGGGAATTACAGCGGGATATTACTTCCCGTCCTGGATGAGCTTCCCGCTTTATACCAACTATGAGGCAAGGCAGAAATCCGGCCTTTCCTTTACGACGACCGAGGATATGGAGATTCTGTCGCACTATCTTCTGACCGCCGGGCCTCGCAAAGACGTAAAGCCTCTGAAGGAGAGCGACATCGCGTTCAGAATGACGGAAAATCCGGGGCAGATGCAGGGCTTCGTGCCGCTGTGCGATATTCGCACGCCCGGCGACTACGATCACCCGATGAATTTGGCGCTCGATACGACGAATTTGGGCTCGAAATATCTGTATCTCTACATCAGAAACAACGCCGGCGGCAGGGAGGGCGACAACGTCACGTCAAACGTTTACAGCGCAAAAAAATACGTGGCGGCGGTATTCTGCGGCGTAGGCTCCACTCCCGAGGAAGCGATCAGCAATCTCTACGGCAACGCCGCCTCTTCCTGGGCGACCCTTGCCGCGGGGCACAAAGATATTCCCGCGAAGCCGCTTGTGACGGAGTTTGACGAGATCATTCCGATAGACCTTTCCTCTGAACACCCCTGGTACGAGCTTCACTGCAACGGTACGAACGTCAGCAGTCTGGAAAACGGCGAATTGATCCTCGGCAACGAAATGGCGCACTACCGCTGGGAAGGGTACTCCAGGGAAGACGCAAAACCGGTCGACGAATACGAAAAGAGCTTCAACTGCGCCTACGTTGGCGTCGTGCGTACCAATGATCAGGCAGGAGCCGCCTACGGCGTGCTGAAATACTATACGGACGCGGCTACCGCGCCGGATACTCTTTCAACCGGCGGAACTAAATGCTACCGCGCCGGAGGCCCGGTAAAATCCCGCGAGGGAAGCTACTTCCTCTATTACTCCCCCAACTCCGGCACCGCAAACTATCAGGCGCCGATCACGGGGCTCCATATCAGCGACGAGATGTTCATCAACGGCTATAACACGTCGTTCACCGTAAGCGAGTCGGACCGCGTGGATAACGCGCTTCCGAGGTACGGACAGCTCCGTATGCGCACGGATGAATACAAGTACATCCACCTCGGGTATGAGCGTGAGGAGCTGCCGTATTACGAACAGCTTTATCTCGGCGTGGGCAACACGAAGGAAGAAGCGTTCGCCGATATGGTCGGTACGACAAACGCCTATGGCGCCATGGACGTCAACTGCAACTACAATTCCTTCTCGGAAAAGTGGATCGCGATCGGCTACAGAAGAACGAAATCGAAAGCCGACGCAATAACCGATATATTCATTTACGAAGGTGAAGATCCACCGGAACAGATCAATATCAAGGGCGGATACTCCGGGAAAAAATACGGCTTAAGCGGTTTCACCTTCAGCGAATATAAGGATACAAAAGGCAACGAAGGCGTACCGTATAAGCTCTTAAAGCACAACCTCAGATCCGGTGCGGAGATCGTTTCGCTGAACGAAGGCAACGGGGGTCCCGGACTGTATATCTATTACACCGCGGCAACGTTCTACCTCGAAAAGAAGAAGGAATCCGAGGTCATGCCGATCACGAACATCTGCTTTACCTACGGCGATATTTCGCCGAGGTACGCGACCGAAAACGACCTTGCCGCCGTCTTTGAGTGCACGTATTACGCGAAAAAGACCTTCGACGCATCCGCGTATCAGGATCCCGTTTGGGAATGCGTGCTCGGCGTTACGGGCTCGCCCGAAAACTGGACTCTGACCGCCGACTCGGGGCGCCGCGTCTCGCTCAACAGCGGGGTCCGTCCGGGCATCGGCGGCAACGCCTGGGAAGGCACGGATAACCGCGTCTATATGTATATGGACAGAGCGTACAGCAAGACAAAAACGGTCTATAAGGTCCGCGATAACTGCAAGCTGCCGGAGTTCGGCTGCTACAGCGCCGAAAGCACCTTCGGTAAGCTGAAGCAGACGGGCTGACGGATACTGACAAGTTTTTTCAAAAAGGAGAAGACTAAAATGAAAACACGATTTCCGACAAGGCTTTTGTCCTGTCTGTTGGCGGCGGTGATGATCTTCACGACATTCGCCGTCAGCGTTTCGGCCGCGGATGGCGACGGCACAGGCAAGTATGTAAAAGACGTCTACGTCGCCTACGGCGATACGAAAGAAAAGGCCGAGAATTGGCTTCGCGACAACGGCTGGGAGCCGCTCTTCGACTTGAACGATGGCAAGGTCTCAGACACCTTCAAAAACAGACCAGCCGCCGTGCTCGGAGTCAAGCGCACAAACGATCCGGGTGAAGCGATTACGGATATGGCGACGATGAACATGAGGGGCGGCTACAGCTTCGACGATTACGAAGGGCTTGTGGCGCAGAAAAAGGCGGATATCACCGAATTCATCAACACCTTCATCCCCGCGCTGAATGAATACCGTGATAACTATAACGGAAAAGGCGGTGAAGGCGGCAAAAAGCGCGCGCAGATGGCGCACGATATTCTGAATAAGTTCTACGACGGCGACCCGAACGGGGAATACGCCGTGAACGACACCGGAAAGCCGCTCGGCGATCTGTTGCTCAATAAAACCAAGACGGAGATCGGCGACGACGCGTACAACGCGCTTTCGGCGGAGCAGAAGCTGAATACCGCCGACCTGCAGCAGATCATTCTGGAAAGCTCCGGCCCCGCGGTGCAGAGCATCGAGCAGGCGCTGGCGCTTGCCACCGATACGTCCGAGACCTCGTGGCTCGACCGCCTGAACGGACTTTCCGGCGAAGGTCTTGTCGAACGCATCGCGGAGTTTGCGCCGGAAGCGGCGGGGCAGAATCTCGCCCGTTCCGCTGCGCTCTCGCTCCTCGCCGCGCACTTCGAGGACTACGCAAAGGTACTCGCCGCGGAATGGATCGACGTACACGAGGATATCGTCTGGTACGAGACCTACTGCGTAGAAAACAGCCTCATTCAGGAGGAAGATGAAGACGACGAGGCGTTTTCTGCGAGATTAGACAGCTTCTTCGATGCTTTGAAAGAAAATGACGAGAATCGTTTTAT
>CAMVBD010000225.1 GCA_947165615.1 uncultured Clostridia bacterium
TCTATTGTATCTTTTTTATGGCAGAGATTTGTGTTTCACCCCGTATTGCAATAAACAGAGACACCGGCTCCATTTTTTCGGAGGAACCGGTGTCTTTTTTGCACTCTTTCGCTATGCGTCCTTTGTTTGAATGATCTGACATGTATAATCAGAAAATACGGACGGCGACGACGTCCCGCAGCGCGATCTCCAGCGCCATCCCGCCGGAAACAGACCGGGCGTCGGTCTTTTCGGCGCCGTCCGCGTACGTCAGAGAGACGGTATAGGTCCCCTCTTTTTCCGGGAAGTAACGGAGTTTGCCGGACAGTGCGGAGGCCGCGGTCAGCGTAAGGCCGCCCTTGCGGACCTCCAGCTCGGCGTCGACGCCGCGATAGCGCAGTTCTTTGACGCCGAACGCCTCGACGCCGTCGGGAAGGCGCGGCGCGACCCTTAAGCCCTCGGCGTCCGCCGTGACGCCCGCGAGCGAGGACACAAAAACACGGGAGACGATTCCGCTTTCGGGAAATTCTCCGGTCAGGCCTTCCACCCAGGTCCCGACGTCGGAATCGAAGCCGTTCAGACGGTAGACCGCCTCCAACTGCCGCACGCGGCCGGCGACGCTTTCGGTGCCGAGGTATTTTGCGCGTGCGGTCAGTTCATAGTATACGGGAAAGAAAATGTACCCGCCGTTTTCGAGATGCTTGCCGTAGGCGGCGTTGCCCCCTTCTCCGACTTTGATGGCGCCCTCCAGAGAAAACCACCACGGGGTCCCGTCGCCGGAGAGGTCCTCAATGCTGACGGTATTGCTCACGGGGGCAAAGGCATAAGCCTCCCGGAGCGTTTTCCAGCCGTACGCGCGGTTGACGACCCCGGTGTAACTGAGGATCTCTTTGCCTGTCAGGGTATCGCCGGGGACGATCCGCTCGCCGTCGATCCATGAAAAGATCCGCTTTGCTTTTTCCGCGTCTCCGAGTCCGCAGCACAGCGCCTCGGTATTCAGGAAGGTAAGGCCCGGGTCCCAGCGTTTGCCGTCCGCGTCGACACAGGCGATATAACGCCCGGTCTCCTCGCTCCAAAAGGTTTTGTCGAAGGCGGCGTGCACCGTTTTTGCAAGGGCTTCGTATTTTTGTACGCCGGCGGCGTTTTGGCGCATCCGCTCGACGTCCGCCATATTTTTAAGCGCGTGGTAATAAAGAACGGTCTCATAGGCGTCTTTATGGCCGAAGCAGAGATTGTCCCAGTAGTTTGACGGCGCGCTGCCCGCTCTGCCCGTATTGTTCCAGACGCAGTCACCCGCTTCGTTTTTGTCGAACCGGGTCTTGCCGTCGGCAAGATACGCGGATTCCTCCGTCAGCGTGATAACGCCGGTATCCCCATGCAGAAGGCGCTCGGCATACTCCATCGCCAGAACGCACTTTTCATACACCGTGCGCCCACGGGACGCGTCAAGCGCGGTGCTTTCGCCGAAGGTCGTACCGTCGACCTCGTCGAGGAAGGAGAGGTCGCCGGTCCAGACAAGGATCTCCGCGACCGCTGAGACACAGCGGAACAGGCCGTCGTAGTGCAGATCCCCTTTTCCGGTCGGCCAGTAGGTCGAGGTGCCCCAGGACCAGAGATAGCCGTTATCCGTCTGCGGACAGGAGACGATCTTGTCCTGCAGTTCCCGTAGGAACGCGTCGTCCCGCGTCCAGGCAAGCTTCAGCGCCATCCATTCGTAATAGGTCGGCTCGTTGCCGAAGCGGTATACGCGGCTGTTCTCTTCGTCGCTCCCGCCGAAGTACTTGAATACCGCGTTAAAAGGCAATACGAGGGCGGACACGTCCCCGCCGTCCGCGTCGGGCTGGGCGTAAAAGGGCGTTTCGGGCAGAGCCTCTCCCGGCGTCGGCTGGTACCCCTCCTTGCTGCAGGCGGAGGAAAACAGGATCATCAGAACGAGCAGCAGAATGAAGCCGTTCGTCAGAGGGCGTTTTCTTTTCATGGGCCAGTCTTCCTTTCTTCCGGGCTTTCTCCTTCAGTTTAGCATCCGGGCGCTGTGAAATCAAGTCAAAGTGTTTAATTTTCGTCACATATCTGTTTGTCATTGACAAAACCGCTTTTCCGTATTATGATGAAAACAGAAGCAAAAAGGAGGATGGCAGAATGACCAGAAATGCAGGGAATATGCCGGAAAACGCCGTCCTTCTGCGGTTTTTGGTCTGTTCGGACGTCCATATTCGCAGCGCGGAGGACGAGCGGCGAGGACGGCTTTTTTCCCTTCTGCGGCTTGCCGCCGGGATGGCAGGGGAAGATCCGGCGCACCAGACGCTGGACGCGGTCTTTTTTGTCGGGGATCTGACCGACGACGGGACCAAAGAGCAGTACGAACTGTTTTTGGAGACCGTGACCGCCGCAACGCCGGACGGGACTCCGTTTTTTGCCGTGCTGGCAAAAAACCACGACAACTGGGAGTTCGGACGCGCGTCGATTAAGACGGGACTATCCTATTGGCGGGACCTGACCGGACAGGAAACCGATTTTCACGCGCTCCTCGGCGGTTTTCATTTTATCGGGCTTTCGACCTCCGACAATGACGGCGAATACTACGCCGAAGGCCAGCGGGACTGGCTGAGCAGCGAACTGAAAAAGGCGGCAAAGGACGCGGGCAAGCCCATCTTTGTCTTTCATCACGAGCACGTGCCGGACACGGTTTACGGCAGTTTTCCGGAGGACGGCTGGGCGCATCCGTTTTTTGCGGACATTCTGCGGCAATATCCGCAGATCGTCCATTTTTCGGGGCATTCCCACTATCCCTTAAACGATCCGCGCTCGGTCGTGCAGACAGACTTTACAGCCGTCGGGACCGGCTCTCTGAGTTACGCGGAACTGACGGTCGACGGCGAGCGGAAGATCCACCCGGAGGGATACCGGGACGTTGCCGCCGGATGGCTGGTCGAGGTCCTTGCCGACGGCAGTCTGACGCTTACGGGGCTTGACGCGCTGACCGATACGGTCCTGTGCCGGTACGTTCTCCCCTGCCCGACGGCAAAAGCGGCCTTTGTCCGCACGCCCGACGAAATCCGGCGAGCCGCCGTACCGCCCCGCTTTTCGGATGGACAGATCCTCGTTGCGGAAGAAGACGGACGCCTTGTCTGTACTTTTCCCACGGCGATTTGCGGCGACGGCGCGCCCGTGACGCGGTACCGGCTTTTTGGGCTCGACGAAAAAGGAACAGTCCTCGAAGAGCAGACGCTGCTCCCGCCCTACTGGCAGGCGAAACCTGCGGGCCGCGTTTCCCTTACCCTTCCCCTTTTCAGAACCGCCAAAGCACTGCGCATTACAGCCGAAAACGCGTTCGGACAGAGCGCGGAGACGGTTATATTCCTATAATCCGATCCGGAAAGGAGTTTTCGCAATGCCGCTCAAAGAGAAAATATCCGCAAAGTTTTATGCCGTAACGCACAATCCGTCCTTTACCGTCAAGGAACAGCTCGGCTACGCCTCGGGCATGTTCGGCAACGCCATGGGGCAGGACTGCGTTTACACCTATTCCAGCAAATTCAACCGCGATTTTCAGATGATTCCCCCGGGAAAGCTGAACTTGCTGGAAAACGTGTCAACCATCGTCGCCTTTCTCATCCCGCCGATCGCCGGTCCGATTCTTGACAAGCCGACGCCGCTCGGCAAACAGAGCACCGCAAAAACAATTTTGCGCCTGACGCCCATCCCCTTTGCGCTCACCAGCCTGCTGCTGTTCGTGGTTCCCTCAAACAGCGCGATTCTCAATCTGTTTTGGGCGCTCATCCTCACGATTTTGTTTGAGGGCGTGGACGCGTTCTTTGACATGGCGATGACGACCGTCTCGCTGCGCATGACCGCGAACCCGAAGGACCGCAAGAATTTTTACACCATCGCCTCCCTCGCCGTGTCGCTGGGCTCCATGCTGCCCGGCTGGCTGCTGCCGATTGTTGTGGAGCGCTTTTCCGATATCACCCAGCAAAAATGGGCG
>CAMVBD010000226.1 GCA_947165615.1 uncultured Clostridia bacterium
GGCCAGATCGTTGATAAAGTAGAACAGGTCTCAGCCGCAAACCCCTATATCGCCATGATCTGCGGCGCCGTGACGCTGTTTACCGTTATTCTTTGCTCCGTTTACGGCAAAAAGATGATGAAACTCATACCCTTCATCATCGGCATCGTCGCCGGTTACATCTGCGCCGCCATCTTTACCGTGATCGGCCTCAAAACCAACAACATCGAACTGCAGATCATCAATTTCGAAGTTTTCAAAAACATGCAGTGGTTTGCCGTTCCCGGCTTTACCTTCCTGAACGTGTTCAGCGGGCTCAAAGAGATCTCCGCTTCCTACATTGCAACCGTTGCGGTCGCCTATGTACCCGTTGCATTCGTGGTCTTTGCCGAGCACATCGCGGACCACAAAAACCTGTCCTCCGTTATCGGCAGCGAACTGCTTGAGGATCCGGGTCTGCACAGGACCCTCCTCGGCGACGGCGTCGGCTCCATGGCGGGCGCGTTCTTCGGCGGCTGCCCCAACACCACTTACGGCGAGTCCGTCGGCTGCGTCGCCATCACCGGCAACGCTTCCGTTCTGACGATTCTTGTCACCGCGCTGATCGCGATCATCATCTCCTTCTTCGGCCCCTTCGTCACCTTCCTTGCTTCCATTCCGAGCTGCGTCATGGGCGGCGTGTGCATCACCCTGTACGGCTTCATCGCCGTGTCCGGTCTTAAGATGATCCAGAAGGTCGACCTCGGCGAAAACCGTAATCTGTTCGTCGTGGCCGTGATCCTGATCTGCGGCATCGGCGGTCTGGTCCTGAAATTCGGCAGCGTGGAACTCACCGAAGTCGCCGTCGCGCTGATCCTCGGCATCATTGTCAACCTCATCACCCCGAACAAGGCCGCGAAAGCGTCCAAATAACCGCAATCCATCCCGGAGCCGTCAGAAACGACGGCTCCTTTCTTTCTATTCTTGACCGGAAAACAAAACGGCTGTATAATCAAAGCGGAGGGGATCAAAATGGAGAAACTGCTGGTCAGCGCCTGTCTGCTCGGGTGCGAGTGCCGGTATGACGGCGAATCGAAACCGAATGAGGTCGTTCTTCGTCTCCGGGAGAAGTATGAACTGATCCCGGTCTGTCCCGAACAGTCGGGCGGCCTGCCGACGCCGCGTCTGCCGAGCGAACGGCGCGGGGACAGGGTCGTGATGATCGACGGCACGGACGTGACGGCGCAGTACGAAAAGGGCGCCGAAACCGCGTTGTTCCTTGCGAGAACGCTCGGCGCGACGGCGGCGGTGCTCAAAGCCCGCTCCCCTTCCTGCGGAAAAGGCGCAATCTGCGACGGCACCTTTTCGGGGACGCTGACAAAGGGGGACGGCGTGACGGCGGAAAAGCTGGAGGCAAACGGGATCCGCGTCTTTACGGAAGAGTCGTGCGCTTGCCTTCTTTCGTCGGACACAGTACCCGAAAAGTGAAAAAGAATATTGACTTCCATAAAGGAATACTATATAATAAAATCAGAGACAGCAAAGGAGCGAAACCGCCATGGATGAATTTGGTCCCGATATTATTTCCGTTTTGGACGACGACGGCAAGGAGCACGAATTCGAGGTGCTTGACCGCATCGAGACCGATGACGACAAGCGTTACATTGCCCTCATTCCCCACTACGAAAACGAGGCGGAACTCCTGCAGGACGACGGCGAACTCATTATTCTGCGCGTTTCCGAAGAAGATGAAACGCTTTTGGAGCCCATTGAGGACGAAGCGGAATTCGACGAGATCGGAAAGATCTTTGAGGAACGCCTGAGCGAAATGTTCGAGTTCGACGACGGGGACGAAGAATAACATAGAAAAAAAGCCTTTCTGCGTTGTGCGATACCGGGTGTCTATATTAACCCAACAGACATTTTAAGGGAGTCCTGATACTCCGTCCGCGGACTGCAGACCTCCCGGCCTTTGGTCGGACGAAGGGAGCGCGAACCGGATGGGAGGACACCCACCTGCTTAGGAGCAGGTTATTATCGTCACCCGCCGGCAACGCGGAAAGGTTTTCTTTTTATTTTCCGACAAAAAGTGAAGGAGTACCGGTTATGGGCAAACTCAAAAACATCGACGACAAAGCGGCAGCAAAAGGCAAGGGTCTTGAAACCGTATGGCAGTTCATCAAGTTTATCTTTGTGAGCCTGCTTGCGATGATCGTGCAGTTTACGCTGCTCAACACCCTGAAGTACATCCCGCCGATCCACAAAATGTTTGACGAAGCGCAGACCAGCGCCCAGATCATCGTCTCCGAAAAGGAGTACAAGATCAAGGACGTCGACGCCATGAGCGGCCTTAAGGTCGGCGTACTGGCAACCTTTGCCGACAAACTGGACGAAACGAACGAAAAGGCGGATTACATCACCTTTGATTCCGGCGAAGCGGCGCTTGACGCAATGAAAGCCGGCGACGTCAAATGCGTGATCGTCGATTACGACTCCTCCACGGAATTTCTGAAAGACAAAGAAAACAAAAAGGTTTATACAAAGAGCCAGATCCCGAGCGAGAAGGACTTCCGTTGGCTGACCATTTTCTTCTGCGCTGCCGAGATCGGCGGTCTCGCGTACTTTATCATCAACAACACGGCAAACATCATCGCGCAGATCGTCTCCTTCTTTGTCAACCGTGAAAAGACCTTCAATTCCGGCGCGAACATCGCGATCACGCTGCCGATCTATATCGTATTTACCGTTGCGCTGATCGCGTTTTCCGCGTGGCTGAACCCGACGCTGAAGAGCGTATTTACCGACTGGAACTGGAGCGATGATTTTTCGGCAAACGCCGCCACCATGGTCTGCTCCGCCATTCAGTTCTTCCTGTACTTCCCCGTGGACAAGATCCTGTTCCACAAGAAAAAGGAAGACAAAGACGCCGAGAACAAAAAGATCGAAGCGTCTGCGGAATAAAAAAGAACGACAGGGCACCGTCGCAGCGGCGGTGCCTTTCTTGATACGGAGGTATATTTATGGCAAGCATCCGAGGCAAAATCTTTTCCGCTGTGGCAAGAGCGGCAGGCAACGTCAACCCCATGATCGTGGAGAAAAAGCACAAGAACGTCGTCAAGGACCTGCGAAGCATGGAGCCGCTGTTTCGGCACTACATCGTGCCCATCGGCTACCGCTTTAAGAAAGAAAACGTGGACGGCGTCCCGGTGGAAATCTTCTCCAAAAAGAAAAATCCGTCCGAAAACGTCGTTTTCGTCGTGCACGGCGGCGCGTATATTTCCCGGATGATGTTCTATTACCGGCTGCTCAACCTCCGGTATTCAAAAGCCTCCGGCGGCGGCACGGTCATCCATTTCGACTACCGCTGCGCGCCGGAAGCGACTTATCCCGCGGCGCTTGAGGACACTATGAAGGTCTGGAGCCGGATGCTGGACAAGGGCGTCAAGCCCGAAAACGTGATCGTCGTCGGCGACAGCGCGGGCGGGCACCTGAGCGTAAACCTGATGATGAAGCTGCACGACCTCGGCATGAAGCAGCCCAGAGCCGCGATCCTGATGTCCCCGTGGCTTGACATGACGGCGTCCGGCGAGACCTACGTCGGGAACTACAAGGTCGACCCCGTGTTCGGCATCAAAGGCCAGACGCCCTCCGCAGAGGAAGTCAAAAAGATGCTGATGACGAGCGACCTGTACATGTGGCTCGGCGACCATGACCGCAGGGACCCGTACATCTCCCCCGTCTATGCCGAATTTGACGACACCTACCCCGAACTCCTTGTCACCGCCGGCGGCAACGAAATGCTGCTCAGCGACGCGAGAACGCTTGTGGACAGATTCCGCAGGGCAGGCGTGGAAGCGCGGCTGTACGTCGCGGAAGGGATGTTCCACGTCTTCAACATCTATCAGTTTTTCCCGGAATCCCGGCGCGCGCTGAAGGAAATGAGTAGTTACATCCGCGAAAAATTCGGTTACGCGAAATAA
>CAMVBD010000227.1 GCA_947165615.1 uncultured Clostridia bacterium
AATATGGCGCATGCTGATGTTCTTGCCGTTTTCGTCGGAGACGAGCGACAGGAATTTGAGCACGTTTTCGAAATTATCGAGCGGCTCCCCCATGCCCATCATGACGACGTGGGAGATCCGCACGCCGAGATCCCGCTCCGCCGTGTAGATTTGAGAAAGGATTTCGGAGGGCGCCAGATTCCGGACGACGCCGTTTAAGGTCGAAGCGCAGAATTTGCAGCCCATCCGGCAGCCGACCTGCGAGCTGACGCAGATCGTATAGCCGTACTTATACTGCATGACGACGGATTCGATCCACTCGCCGTCGTGCAGGGAAAACAGGTATTTTACCGTATTATCATACGCTGAAACTTGTTTTTTTTCAATACCGCAGGAAAAAATGACAAAACTGTCATGAAGAGTCTGCCGGAGCGACAGCGACAGGTCGGTCATCTCGTCGAAAGAGGTGACGCCGACTTTATGGAGCCACCGGTAGATCTGTCCGGCGCGGAATTTCGGAAGGCCCAGAGCCGTGACGGCTTCGGTCAGCTGAGTCAGATCCATGGACAAAATATCCTGCTTCATGCTTGTTTCCTCTTGAATTTCGCGGCGAAAAAGCCGTCGCCGCCGTTTTCGGACGGGATCACCGTCATATAGCTTCCCGTGCAGACGCTGCGGTAGCCTTCGTCGTCCGCGAGGGTAAAGTCCGGGTGTTCACGGAGAAAGCGGTCGCAGACGTCCCCGTTTTCGGCGGGATTCAGCGTACAGGTGGAATAGACGAGCGTGCCGCCAGGCTTTACGATTCCGGCGCCGGCGCACAAAATCTCATACTGCAAGGGCGGCAGTTCGGAGAGCGCCGCAAGGTCCTTATATTTGATCTCGGGCTTTCTGCCGATGACGCCGAGCCCCGAGCAGGGCACGTCGCACAAAACGGCGTCGGCTTCGGAAATATGAGACGCGGCAGCGCGGGCGTCGGACAATACGGGGGAGATAATAGACAGTCCGAGACGACGGGCGCCGTCCTCGATGAGTTTGCATTTGTGGGGATAGACATCGAACGAAAGGACCTTGCCCTCGTTTTTAAGATATTCGGCGGCGGTGAACGTCTTGCCGCCGGGCGCGGCGCACAGGTCCGCGAAGGTCTGTCCCGGTATGAGATCCAGCAGCTTTACGGTCTGCTGGGAGGACAGGTCCTGCACGTGGAAAAGCCCTTGCGCGTAGGCTTTCGTCCGGGTCAGGTCGCCGGGGCGGTCCAGACGCAGGGCGCCGTCAAGGGCGCAGAGGGAGGCTTCGATCCCCTCCCCGGAGAGACGTTCCCGCAGTTCCGCAGCGGTCGTGCGGCAGGTGTTGACGCGCAGGAAGACGGGGCGCGTCAGAAGAGACACGCGAAGGATCTCCTCGGCGGTCTCCGGTCCGAACCAGTCGATATACTTTTGCGTCAGTTCCGCCGGACAGGAGTATGCGACGGACAAACGCTGAAGAGCGTCGGTTTCCGGCGGAAGGACGAGCCCGTTTGCGGCGACTTTTCGGAGTACGGCGTTGACCAGCCCCGAAGCGTAGGCGCAGCCGGACGTTTTGACCGTTTTGACGCTTTCGTTGACCGCGGCGCTTGCCGGGATCTTATCCATAAAGAGGATCTGGTACGCGCCGACCCGGAGCGCGGACAAAACGGTCGGATGCAGTTTTTGCAGGGGCTTTGGCAAATACAGCGAAAGCGTATGGTCCAGCGTCAGACGCCGCTGGGTCACGCCGTAGACGAGGGCCGTTACGAGGGCTTTGTCCGCGGCGGAAAGGTCAGGCGACTGCCTGAGCACGGACGACAGGGAGAGCGTGGAGTACGCGTCGTCGACGTCCGCCTTTGTCAGAGCCTGTACGGCGAGGGTCCTTGCGCTGTTCATGCGTCAGTCCCTTTTTCTGCCGGAAAACAGGACCAGCAGCCGCAACAGGTTTCCGAGAGACACCGCGAGCGAGGCGACGTAGGTCATGGCGGCGGCGGTCAGGACTTTTTTGGCGCCGCCGTACTCGTCCTCGCGGCTGAGCATGCCGATGGAATCAATGACCTTGAGCGCGCGGCGGCTGGCGTCGATTTCGACAGGCAGCGTGACAAGCTGGAAGATCATGATAAAAGAATATAAAAGCAGGCCGACCGTGACAAGCGGGTCCCAGCCGATAAAGAACCCCAGCATGGCGAGCGGGATGCCGGCGTAGGAGCCGATTTTTGTAACGGGCAAAATGGCGTTGCGCACACGGATGGGCAGGTAACTGTTTGCGTACTGCGCGGCGTGCCCCGCCTCGTGGCAGGCGATGCCGATGGCGGCGACGGACGTCGAGGAATAGACGCCCTCCGACAGGCGGATGACGTTGTTTTTAGGGTCGTAATGGTCCGAAAGATTTCCGGAGCACTGCTCGATCCTGACGTCCGTAATGCCGTAGTAGCGCAGCACCTGCGTAGCGGCATAGGCGCCGGAATACCCGCTTTTGGAGTACATCCGGCTCATTTTGGCATAGGCGTTTTTGACCCAGATCTGCGCCGCGATCGTCAGGATCAGCGCGGGACCGACGAGGACGATATAGAGCCACAGCGAATTATAACCAAGACGGTCGCCGAGGGCTTCCCCGACGCTTCGCATGACGGACAAAACCATGTTTCTTCTCCTCCTTACCCGAGGTGAGACGTTGTATCGACAGGATGGCCGCGCAGGAAATCGGCGGCGGACATCCGCTTGCCGCCCTCAAGCTGCACCTCTGTCAGTTCGTAGCCTTCATTGCCGGCGCAGGAGACGAACAGACGGCCCCCGTCCGCATGGAGCGTTCCGGGCGTGCCGGACACGCGGCGGTCGGTCTTTCTGCCGGCGTAGATTTTGAAGGCTTTGTCCCCGTACGCCGTTTTGGCGACGGGCCAGGGATTGAGGCCGCGGATTTTGTTATGGAGAACGGCGGCGGGGAGGTCAAAGTCGAGGAAAGCCATTTCCTTGTCAAGCACGCTGACAAAGGTGGCGTCGGCATCGTTCTGTTTTTGCGGAACAAGGCTCCCCTCTTCCAGCCCTTTGAGCGTTCTGAGAAGCAGGTCGGGACAGAGCGACGCCAGCCGGTCGAAAAGTTCGCCCGCGGTCTCGTTTTCCCCGATAGGGGTTTTGGACGTCAGCAGAATGTCGCCGGTATCAAGCCCCGCGTTCATCAGCATGGATGTGACGCCCGTCTCGGCGTCGCCGTTTATGACGCTCCATTGGATGGGGGCGGCGCCCCGGTATTTCGGCAAAAGCGAGCCGTGGAGGTTGACGCAGCCGTATTTCGGGATATCGAGGACGTTCTGCGGCAAAATCTTTCCGTAAGCGGACACGACGATAAAATCCGGCTCCTGCGCCGCGATCGTTTGATACGCTTCTTCGGTGCGCAGAGTTTTGGGCTGGTAAACGGGAAGGCCGTGCCGTAAAGCGACCTCCTTTACAGGCGGCGCTGTCAGGATCTGTTTTCTGCCCTGCGGCTTGTCGGTCTGTGAAACGACGAGCTTTACATCATAATCCGGACTTTCGATCAGCGCCTCGAGCGCTTTGACCGCAAAATCCGGAGATCCCATAAAAACGACGGATTTCATACGTACCCCTTATTCCTCGACCCGGTAGACCTGCTCGCCCGGCGCCAGCGCGTCGGTATAGAGTTTGCCGTCCAAATGGTCGATCTCGTGGCAGAAGCAGCGGGCCTTGAGTTCGCTGCCCTCATACAGCACCCAGTTGCCGTTGCGGTTTTGGGCGCGGACCTTGACGGACATGGGACGCAGGGTCTTTCCGGCCTTGTGCGGAAGAGACAGGCACGCCTCGTCCGCCGTCTGCTCGCCCTTGGTCTCGAGGATCTCGGGATTGATAAGCTCCATGCAGCCGTCGCCCATGTCGATGATGACGACTCTTCTGAGGACGCCGATCTGAGGCGCGGCAAGGCCGATACCGTCCGCCA
>CAMVBD010000228.1 GCA_947165615.1 uncultured Clostridia bacterium
GGTGTGGATTCCTTCTGGTACAAGGACGGGCAAAAGGACGGCCTTCTGGACGTCATGGAGCGCACGATGGCGGGCGAGCATATCTACCCGGACGAAACGCCCCTCATCCGCATCGGCAACGCCACCAACCACGAATTCACCGAGCGGGAACTCGACGTCCTCAAAGAACTGACCACCGGCGACACCAACGCCGAGATCGCGGAGCGTCTGTGCATTTCCGTCGCCACGGTCAAAAGCCACATCCAGCACCTGATGGAAAAAACAGGGTTCAAAACGCGCACCGAACTGGTCGCCGAATCAAGGGGCCTCGGCGTCGTGATCAAGGACGCAAAGCAGTAAAAGAGGAGGAAAGCAAATGGGTACGCCTGATCTTCCCCCCGAAGAGTTGGAGCGCCTCGTCGCCGAAAAACAGAAACAGATCGAAGAAATGCTGGCGCGTATGACGCCCGAACAGCGGGCCGAAGCCGAAAAGACCTTTGCCGCCCTGCGGGCGGCGGACGACGCCGCCATGCGCAAAACGCTCGACGACGCGCGGGCGGTCATGGAAATGAATACGGCGCAGGAACATGGCACAAGCGTCTCGCCCGGCGCGTTCGTTCCCGAATCCCTGCCGCAGGATCCCGCGCCGCAGGTAAACTTTTGTCCCAACTGCGGGGCAAAAGCCAACGGCGGCAATTTCTGCGCGTACTGCGGCTCTCCCCTCAAGACATGATGAAAAAGACGCTTCTGATCGCGGGTGTTGCTTTGCTTGCGGTCGGCGCTTTGGCGCTGGCCTTTGCCGCCCTGAACCTCTTTGGCTATTATCACGTGCTGGACGGCTCGCCTGCGCTTTACGATTCGCTCCGCCGCAGATCCGTCCTCTTCTTCGCTCTCGGCGGGCTGCTTTTGCTCGGCGGCGCCGTCTGTCTTTTCTTCCGCTTCAAACGGTAAGTCTTTCTTTGCCCGGGGCAAGCCCGGGCTTTTTCTTTTTCCCGGAATGAAAATCAGCCGAACGGCTGATGCGCGGGGAAAAGATCTCTGCTAAAACACAATAGCTATAATCTATTCTGTTTGGGAGAGATTGCGATGAAATGCACCAAAAGAATTTTTGCCGTGCTGATGGCGCTGCTGATGCTGGTGAACTGCGCCGCGGTAGCCTACGCGGGTTACGAGGACGGCATGAACTGCCCCGAATGCGGCAACTACTACTGGGACGATTATTTCGCGTGCGAAACCTGCGGCATGTGTGTAAACTGCTGGGATGATTATTCCTGTCCGTACTGCCGGGCGTGTCTGTACTGTGCGGACGACTGGTGCGACGGCTGCCGCGCCTGCCCCAGCTGCGCCGAAATCATCTGTACCGAGTGCGGTGGACAGTGTTTTCAATGTGCCGACGATTCCAAGTTCTGCATCACCTGCGGGCGCTGAGGCGAATGCAACGGCGAAACGGCGTGCCCCGGCTGCACGGAAACCTGCGGCGAATGCGATACGTATAATCAATTCGGCGATTGCCTTTTCTGCAGCAATTGTGCGGACGTCTGCACGGAATGCGGCGATAAATGCACCAACTGCGCGGATGAGGACGAATTCTGTCTCGCCTGCGACGTGGATCATGACTCCAAAGTCACCGCCGCCGACGCCAGAAAGATCCTCCGCGCCGCTGTCGACCTCGAAGACCCCAAAACCTGGTAAACCGATAACAACAAAAAAGGGCGCTTGTATAAAAGCGCGAACAGTACAAAAACACCGGCTTTCCCGAAAGGGTTGGCCGGTGTCTCTGTTTGCGGTAAATGTTTTTGAATACGTCGGGCAAAGCCGGCCTATCGGTGATCCGACGGAACACGCGCCTGAAACGCTTGTGGACCGATACACCGCATCATTCCGTATGCTCGGCTTGCTGTTTCATGGTCATCTTGGCAATCGCCTTGTCGAGAAAACGCTTCCGTTCCGATAATTCTTCCTTTGGCAGGTTGATACAGTCCTGCATGGAGGCTTGAACGAGGATTGCCTGACGATTCTCCTTCGCGCAGGCGTAAAGCGGAAAGCAAAGCTGATTTTCGAGGCGTATGCAACTTGTTTTTTCTGTTGTTGTTATTCTATCTCACCTGAATCTCCGATTGTATTTCGGCGTCAAAGGACAAGACGCCGTCACAAAAACCGAACGGGATCTCTTTGCCGTCGGCGCATACCTGCGAAACGCTGTCAAGAAACGGGAGCCTCAGCGTTTTCAGGCGGATGCAACCCGCTTCAACGGTCAGTCTGAATCCGCCGTCGGTTTTCTCAAATACCCCCCACGCATCGCCGGCAAACCACGGTGCGCGGAATTCCCCCGCAAGAACGGGATCGAACCCAAGCGCGCCGTCCGGCATGTCAAATGAAAATCCGCAAAAAATGGGCAGCAGGGCAAAGGCGGCCATACTGCGGGCGTAGTTGTTTCCGCATTCTATCTCATTGAACGGGTTGCGGTTAAAGCCCCGGTAACGGTCGCGCACCGCCGTGACGATCTCGATCCCTTCATCGATCATCCCCTCTGAAATCAGAAGCCCCGCCAAGGCGTATTCAAAGCCGTGCATGGATTCCTGCGCATAGGGAATGGGGATCGCGGGGGCCTTGACGCCCTCGGGGAAGGTGCAGATGACCGCCCCGGCCTCGTCGTTGATCGCAAACAGGCGGAAGGTATTGTAATGGCGCCGCATATCGGGCAGAAAATTGTTCCGGTAAATGCTCTTAAGCGCGGTGTGAAGCTGCTCCCTGTCAAATAGTTCGCCGGCTCCGCAGATATTCGCGTGCCACTGCGCCAGACACTGGTCGATGGCGCACCCCTCGCCGATCTGATATTTGATCTCGGCGGATTCATCGTTCCAATACGTGTTTTCGGCGTCGGGCCAGGGCGAGAGTACGGCTTTGTCTTTGAGATCGAGCTTCTGGCAGTACCACCGCCCGTTGAAAAGGTTTTTGTCGCAATACGCTTTCCCCTTTTCGAAAAGCGATTCATAGTCCTCCGCGGCGGTGGGATCGCCCATCCGCCTTGCCATTTCGGCGCCGCATTTCAGAGCCGCGAGGTAAAAGCCCTCCAGCCATGAGGAGGGGCCGAAAAGCTCCATGTCCAGCGTGTGGTGCTGTCTGCCTTCCAGCACGCCGTCCGCGTCCCGGTCCCAGCGGTCGGGGTTTTCGTCGCTGCGGGCGTAGTCGAGAGATTTTTTGACCCTTGGCCACAGGTCTCTGAGCCAGTCGTCGTCTCCGCTCAGCTTCCACTCGCGGTAGGTTTTGACGACGCCGCCCATCTGCCCGTCGACACAGGCGCGGAAAGAGCTTCTTTCCCTGCCGGGGGGCAGCTTCATGCGGAAGGCCATCCGCCCCGTCTCATCCTGATTGAAGCGGAAATCGGTCTCTCTGATCGAACGCTCCAGTTGGGGGAACAGGAAGCAGAGGGCGTAGGCGTAATTCCACACATGCGTGCAGGTCCCCTCGCAGGAGCCGCTTTTTTCCCACACGCCTTCCCAGCCGTAAAAGGAGCTGTCCTCAAGGCGCATGACGGTGGGGCTTTTGAGGACGGAAACGGCGCTCGCGAGGGCTTCCGTTACCGCTTCGGGTAAAGAAGAGCCGAACACCGCGTCGCGGTAGCGTACGGTCCCGTCCCACAGGCGGTCCCAATGCCGCAGCGCATACCCGGCGGCGTCGAACGCCCCCGAAAAAACCGTCGCGTAGTGGTTTTTCCACGTAACGTCCCGCTCCCTGCCGTCTTCGGTCTTTTCGGTGCAGCGGTCCCAGTAATTATAACAAACGGGCGCGTACCAGGCAATGACGAAGCGGACGCTTGCGGCGTCTCCCGGCGCGACCGTCATCCGCAGGGAAAGCGTACCCGTGTCATTTTTGCCGGGCGTCTCGTAAACGCGGTCGCGCAGTTCGGCGTCCTCCGTAAAATTGCGCCAGTAGCGT
>CAMVBD010000229.1 GCA_947165615.1 uncultured Clostridia bacterium
ATACGCATGGAAAGAAGCCCGTCCTTCGGCACGGTAAAAACGCCGTTTTCGTCCGGCACAAACCGCTGCGCGGCCATTGCCTTTCTGACCCAAGCCTCGTTGTCACAGGTCGTTTTGATGTGTCCGCCGGCGCGCTGAAACAGCCCGTAGTCCCCCTGCGTATAGAAAAGGCGGGACTTGTCAAAGCCGGCGCGCTGGAATTGGTGGTCCACGTTCGTCGTAATGACGAAATACTCCGTATCCCGCACAAGTTCCAAAAGATCCGGATAGACCGGCCTCGGGGCGTCGATGTACCGATTAAAGTAAATATGGCGCGCCCACCACGCCCAGCGCGTTTCGGCGTCCGGAAACGGGTAAAAGCCGCCGGAATACATATCCGTAATGCCGAAGCGCTCCTTAAAATCAAAGAAATACCTGTCGAACCGCTCCCCGCTGTAGGTAAAGCCCGCCGAGGTCGAAAGCCCGGCGCCCGCCCCGATGACGACGGCGTCGGCAGTATGCAGCGCCTCTTTCAGCCGGAGGATATTTTCTTCCCGGCTGCCGGTCCCCTCGGAAAAGCCGGTTCCCAGTTTCCGCACGGCGGCAACGCCCTTGCGGATCGTTTTTTCATAGCCGCTTTCACGGCGCTCGTTTTTCAATTCCATCTTTTTTCCTCTTTTCTATTGCCGGTTCAGCCGTACGACGTCGGCAACAACGCCGGCAAGCGTAATGGTTTTCATTTCGTTTTCCATGGCGCGCTGAACGTCGGACAGCCGTCCGTCCGTTGCGGCGTGGATGGTTTTGCCGACCGGACACGCGGGGTTCGGCTGCGCGTGAAAATGGAACAGTCCCCTGTCGTCTACGCAGTCCACCGCCCGGTAGACGTCGTAAAACGTGACGTCCGAGAGATCCCTTGTGAGCCGCACGCCGCTTTTGCCCTGACTGACGGACAGGATCCCCGCGTCCCGCAGAAGCGGCAACAGATTTCGTATCATAACGGGATTGACGCCGACGCTGCCCGCCAGAAAGGCGCTGGTCACGCTGCGGGTATCCTGAAAATACCCGACGCAGGCGATGACGTGGACGGCGATCGTAAACCGGCTTGTGATCTGCATACTGAACCCTCCGTCTAACTTGTAAGTTTAATTGTTACAGGTGTATCCTATCATAAATCGCGGCACTTGTCAATAGTTTTATTACAAGTTATTTCGCGCGTGACATTGTCACGCGGCAAGGTGGACATTGTCCACACAGAGTAAGAGTAAGAGTAAGAATAAGAGGAAAAGGAAGAGTCATATTCAAGATACATCGGCGCCTTTGGCGCCCGACGGCGGCGATGGAAACGAGATCTGTATTTTGTCTCGCTACGCTTGCATTTATTTTCGGATTCGATTATAATACAGAAAAAGGAGGAATCGTCATGAACGAAGCGCTGAACAATCTGCTTACCAGAAGATCCTGCCGCGCCTATCTGCCGGAACAGGTAAAAGAAGAGGACCTTGACGCCATTCTTGAGGCCGGGACCTATGCCCCGACGGGCAGAGGGACGCAGTCGCCGATCATTGTGGCGGTGCGCACCCCCGAGGTATTGCGGCAGGTCGAACGTCTGAACAGCGAAGTGATGGGCAATCCCGACGGGCATCCCTTTTACGGCGCGCCGACCGTGCTGGTGGTCTTCGGCAACGCCGAAAGCGCCCTCGGCGACGCGGACGCGAACCTCGTGCTCGGCAATCTTTTGAACGCCGCCAACGCCGTGGGCGTGGATTCCTGTTACATCTGGCGGGCAAGAGAGGCCTTTGAAAGCGAAGAGGGCAAAGCCCTGAAAAAAGCCTGGGGCATTCCGGACGGGTATCAGGGCGTCGGCAACGTCATTCTCGGCTACGGCAAGCCCGAGGGCAAGCGCCCCGCGCCCGCAAGAAAAGCGGATTATATCCGCAAGGTCTGAATTATGAAAACTCCGATGAAACCGCCGCGCTTACAGAAAGGCGACACGATCGGGATTGTCTCTCCCTGCTATGCCGTGACGCCGGAAACGCTGGCCCCGTCCGTCGAAAACCTGCGGGCGCTGGGTTTTCGGGTAAAACTTGCAAAAAATCTGTTTTCTCTGGCAGACGGCTACGCGGGAACTGTTGAAGAACGCGCTTCCGATTTTAACGAAATGCTGCGGGACGACGAGGTCCGGCTGATATTGTTCGGCGGCGGAGAAGTCTGCAACGAGCTGCTCCCCTTCCTCGACTATGAGACCTTCCGCAAAAAGCCGAAGCTCGTCTGCAGCTACAGCGATTCGACGACCGTTCTGAACGCTTTGAACCGTACAAGCGGCGTCGTGACCTACTACGGCGCGTCGGTCCACGATTTTGAAACGGTCAGCGCCTATAATCTGCAAAGCTTTGAAGCGCGGCTGATGCGGGGAGACCTGACCTATACCCCTGCTCAAAAATGGAAAACGATCTGCCCCGGACGGTGCGAGGGCGTGCTGACCGGCGGGTATCTTGTGAACTACGCGACGCTTTGGGGGCTGCCGTGGTATCCCGCTTCGCCCTATGAAACGTGCATCCTGTTTATCGAAGACCACGAAATGTTCAACGAGCCGTCGGTGATCGCAAAGTATTTTGCGAATCTCGAGCACCGCGGCGTGTTCCAAAACGTGACGGGCCTGCTTTTCGGGCATTATTCCGAGCGGCCGTTTCCCGAGATCGACCGGATCTTACGGCGCGTCGGCGAAAAGTTTTCCATTCCGGTAGCGCGGTGCGAGGACTTCGGGCACGGGCAAAACAGCGCGATTTTGCCCATCGGCGTCAAAGCCGTCATGGACGCGGACAACGGGACGCTGCGCTTTCTTGAAAGCAGCGTCGGAGACTGAAGCATAGATTACAGACAAACGGCGCGTTCCCTGACTGATTGCGCCGTTTTTATGAAGGAGGGACCCCCTTGGGCTTTGATCTGACTATACCTGTGGGCGACGGCGTCGTCAACGTGCGCGTAGGCGCGATCATTTTGAAGGACGGGCGCTTTTTGATGGTCAAAAATCCGACGGCGGGCTACTGCTACTCCGTCGGCGGGCGCATCCAGTTTGGGGAAAGCGCCGAGACGGCGATCCTGCGGGAAGTGGAGGAAGAGACCGGCGTCCGGCTCGAAATCGACCGGCTCGGTTTTATCCACGAGGCCTTTTTTGTCGGCGACGGCGGGGCGCATCTCGGCAAAATCTTTTATGAGATTTCATTTTACTTTTATATGAAGACGCCGGAAGACTTTGAACCCGTGCGCAAAAGCCTTACTATCGGCGGCTTTGAGGAGTCGCTGGTCTGGGTTTCGCCGGACGATCCGATCCCCTTTTTCCCGGCATTCTTCCGGACCGAACTGAAACGACCAGTTCGGGAGATCCGCCACATTGTAACGGATGAAAGGAGGCAGACGCCGTGAGTGAAGACATGATGCTGATCGAGCCGACGGTCGAATACGCCGAAGCCTACCGCGACTACCGTGCGGAATTTTTGGCGGCGGGCAGTTCCTTGGACGGTACGGGGCCTCTGCGGCGGTTCGAAGATCCCCTTTTGTGGCTCCGGGAAGTCGAAAAATACAAGCACCCCGAAACCGTCCCCGAAGGCCTTGTGCAGGCGACGCAGTTTATCTACGTGCGGAAAAGCGACCGGAAAATCGTCGGCATGCTGCAGGTGCGCCACTATTTTAACGAATACCTCGAAAAGTACGCGGGGCATATCGGCTATTCCGTGCGTCCGTCCGAGCGGCGCAAGGGGTACGCAAAGCGTATGCTGAGAGAAAGCCTGCCGTTCTGTCGGGAAATCGGTCTTACGCGCGTTCTGATCAGCTGTCTGACCGATAACGAGGGCAGCCGCCGCACGATCCTTGATAACGGCGGCGTGAGATCGGAAGAGCACACGTCTGAACTCCAGTCACAGATCGCAATCTC
>CAMVBD010000230.1 GCA_947165615.1 uncultured Clostridia bacterium
CACACCGTCACGCGGTAGCCGCGCTTTACGGCCTCGTCGGCAAAGCGGGACAGGATGCGCGAGGACAGCGCCCCCGTGCGGTCGGTGATTTTGACGGTATGCTCGGCAAACGCCGCGACCGACCCGGCGTGGGTAAAAATGCCCTCGGGCGTGACGGCGGACAAAAACCGGCGGCTGATCCGCCCCTCCCCGCTTTGGGTCCCGAGGACGCGCCCGGACAGCCGGTCGGCAAAGGCGTCGGCCTTTTCGAGGTCGGCGGCGGCCAGCGTCAGCGTTCCCGCCTCCCGAAGCCCCGCCGCGGCGGCGGCAAGGTAGCGGGCGCAGCAAAGGTGGCGGGCCTTGTTTTCCCGCGTCAGAGCGACGATCTCCGCCCGGTGTTCGCCCAGTTTTTCGTCGTCGCGGTACAGTCCCAAGTCGACCGTGCGCTCCACGGCGCCGGGATAGACGGGCTCGAGAACGTGCGGCGCGGTGCCGTCGGCCACGCTGATTTTCAGCGACGGCAGAATGACGCCGTCAAGGGACTTCGGGTCCGAGGAACAGAAGATCCGTTCGTTATAAAGCCCCCGTCTGTCGGCTTCGTCTGCGACGGCCTTCATCAGCGTGCTTTTGCCGGTGCCGGGACCGCCCTTGATGATATACAGCCGCCAGCCGTCCAGCGGGTCGTACAGTTCGTCAAACAGGGAATAAAACCCCGCCGGCGTGTTGGCGCCGAGGAAGAAGGACGTGCGGCAGTTTTGCGTTTCGCGCATAAAAAACCTCCCTTTCGTTTCAGGGCATTGTATGCCGGACGAAAGGGAGGGGTGCGCCGTTTTTTTGCGGCTTACGCCCTGCGCATGGCCTTGAGGACGCTGCCAAGGCCCGGCTTGTTGCCGTACAGCAAAATGCCGGTGCGGTAGATTTTTGCCGAGAGCACGCCGACCGCCCAGACGGACAGGACCAGAATGCCGACGCAAAGGCCGATCTGCCAGCCGGGGACGGAGCCCATGGCGATACGGGTGAACATGGCCATGGGGGACGCGAACGGCAGGAAGGACATGATCTTGATGGCGATGTTTTCGGTGCTGCCGAACGAGATGGACAGAATGGTCACGATGAAGCCCGAAATAAACAGGAGCATGACCGGCGTTACCGCCATGTTGATCTCCTCGGGCTTTGAGACCGTGGAGCCGACGGCGCTGAACAGGAAGGCGTACATGACAAAGCCCAAAAGGAAGAACAGGATCATGTAGCCGAACAGCGCGCCGGGGATGTTGAAGAAGGACGCGATGACGGGATTGTCGCCCCACGCCGAGGCGTTGACGCGGTAGAACAGGATGGCGGAGCCGAAGACCGCGACGATCTGAATAAGCCCCGCAAGGGTCGTGGCAAGGACCTTGCCGAAGATCATGGCATTCGGCCGTACGCTTGTGACCAGCACTTCCATGGCGCGGGAGCCCTTTTCGCCCGCGACGGAATTTGCGACCATCTGACCGTAGATCAGGATGACCATGTAAAGCGCGTAGATCATGACGTAGGTGTAGCCGATGCTGGCGGTCTGGTCCTGCCCGACGGCAACGACGTTGAGGCTGGCGTTAGCCGAAAGGACCGCGGCGGTCGTTCCGGCGTCCACGCCCGAGATCTGCATAAGATACGTCTGCAGGGCGTTCGTCGCCGCGACGCGCAGCAGTTCCCCGGTGGAATCGTACAGCGTTTTATTCTTGACGTAGAAGTCGAAGACGTCGCTCTCTTTGACGACCAGCGCGTAGTCGGCGGCGCCGTCCTCGATCTCCTTTCGGATGGCGTCCGCGCTTTCGGGGGTGCGGATGACAAAAGCGGGGTTCACGCGCAGAATGGCGTCCTCGAGCATCCCGGCGGGATAGGCGCCGTTTTCATCGAACAGCAGCAGAACGGCGGGCTGCCCCGTCGGCTCGTCGGCGGCCTCCTCCCCGCCCGCGAACGCGTTTTTGATGCGCGGGAAAAACATGATGACGGCCATCACCAGCACCAAAAACAGGGTGAGGCCGATGAAGACCTTGTTGCGGACGTAGTTTTTGAACTCAAAGCCGAAAACGGTCTTAAACTGTTTCATAGCCGACCCTCCTTACACGCTCTGTCCGGCGTACTCGACGAAGATGTCCCCGAGACTCGGCTCCACGACGCGCATTTCGTCGATCTCAAACGCGCCGGAAAGGTTTTGCATGACGCTCTTTTTCTCATCCTCGGACGAAAGCTTCAGCAGCAGGCTGTCGTCCTCGGGCGCGCCGCCGTACGCCGCGGCGATTTTTTGGATCTCGGGCGAGCGGACGAACAGCGTCGTTCTGGGATAACCGCGTTTGATCTCCCGCAGCGACCCCTCCAGGGCGATCTTCCCGCCGTTTAAGATGGCAATGTGGTCGCAGAACTCCTCGATGTAGTTCATCTGATGGGACGAAAACAGCACGATCTTCCCCTTTTCGATCTCCTCGTTCACAACGTCCTTGAGAATGCCGGCGTTGACGGGGTCGAGCCCCGAAAACGGCTCGTCCAGCACGATGAGGTCCGGGTCGTGCGCCACGGCCGTGACAAGCTGGATCTTCTGCTGGTTGCCTTTGGAAAGCGTCTGCAGTTTTTTGTCCTTGTATTCCGCCATGCCGAGGCGACCGAGCCAGTAGTCGATGCTTTTGACGGCGTCCGGCTTGTTCATGCCCTTGAGCCGGGCAAAATACAAAAGCTGCTCGTCAATGCGTTTTCTGGGATAAAGCCCGCGCTCCTCCGGCAGATAGCCGGTGCCGAGCTTGCCGTAATCAATGGGCTTCCCGTCGATCAGGATCTCGCCCCCGTCAGCGGGGAACACGTCCATGATGAGCCGGATGGTCGTGGTCTTTCCGGCGCCGTTTCGGCCCAAAAGGCCGAACGCGCGGCCCGCGTGCGCCGTAAAGCAGATATTGTCCAGCACGCGCTTTTCGCCGAACGATTTGGATACGTTTTTCAGTTCCAGTTCCATACATGCCTCCTCCGGGGCAAACGCCCCGTACGCTTCTCAGTATACACCCGCCGCCGCTGAAAAGCAAATGACAGTTCTGTTATATCCCGCGGTTTTCGCTACCCTGTCAGGCGGTTCAGACGACTGACAGGGACAAAAAGAAAAAACCGGGACGACCCGGTTTGTTTCTTTTGATCGTACGATCAAACAGCGCGCGTGACCTTGCCTGAACGCAGGCAGCGTGTGCAGGCATAAACTCTGCAGGGAGAGCCGTTGACGACTGCCTTCACTCTTTTGACGTTGGGCTTCCACGTTCTGTTGGATCTTCTGTGCGAATGCGACACCTTGATACCGAACTGGACGCTCTTACCGCAGAAATCACATTTTGCCATCGTAGCACACCTCCTTATTTTTACGGAAAAGTTCCTTTTCACAAATCAGCAAACAACATCATAACAGAATTCATTTGGAATTGCAAGTCTTTTTTTTGCTTTTTGGCGTCTTTTTCGGAAGTTTTTTTACCGGTCTTTTCCGAAAACGCCGTTTTTATGCGGTGGGCGGGGGCTCAGCGCAGGTTATGTACGAAAAGGCCGGACAGGAGTTTCGGCTCGAACCAGGTGGACTTGGGCGGCATGATGCGGTTGTCGTCCGCGATGCGCATCAGCTCCTCCATGGACGTCGGGTACATGGACACGGCGACGGCCATGTCCTCCCGGCAGCGGCGCTCGAGTTCGGAGAGACCGCGAATGCCGCCGACAAAGTCGATGCGCGGATCGGTCCTCGGGTCGCCGACGCCGAACACGGGGCCGTTTACCAGGTCCTGCAAAAGACTGACGTCCAGGCTTTTTACGGGGTCCGTTTCGTCCGCGACGCCGGGTTTCAGCGTCAGGCGGTACCAGACGGAATCGAGATACAGCCCGAACTCGTGGCGTTTGTTCGGCGCGACGGGTGCGTCTTCCTTTT
>CAMVBD010000231.1 GCA_947165615.1 uncultured Clostridia bacterium
AGTTTTACAGGGTTTTACGGCTATAATGGAAAAAGAAGGGAGGGGGCACCGTGGCGACGCTGAAAGAAAAACTCGTCCATATCCTGTTTCCGAACCGCTGCGCCGTGTGCGACCGCATCATCGCCCCCGGCGCGTTTGTGTGCGGGGACTGTCAGCCGCGTTTGCTGTCTTACGCCCGCATAAAGGGCGCAAGGTGTGAAGTCTGCGGGTTTGCCGCAAGGGACTGCGTCTGCGGCAAATGGCGGCTGTACGAGAGGTCGGTCTTTCCGGTCTTTTTTGAGGACGACATGCGAAAAAGCGTGCTCCGTTTCAAGTACGGCGGGCGGCTGGACAAGGCGGAAAAGTTTGCGTTTCTCGTTTACCGGGCGCTTATAGAGCGCGGAATGCTCGGGGGCGTCGACTGCGTCTCCTTTATTCCGATGGCGGAAAAGCAGCGGAAAAAACGCGGGTACAATCAGGCGGAAGAACTGGCAAAAGCCCTTTCGGCGCTGACCGAACTGCCGGTGGAAAAGCTGCTGTATAAGTGTCAGGACACCCCTGCCCAGCATGACCAAAGCGCCGTCAAGCGGCAGGGAAACCTTCTCGGCGTGTACGAGCCGTACCCGGAGAAAGCCGATTTTATCGACGGAAAGACCGTGCTGCTGGTCGACGACGTCATTACGACCGGCGCGACGGCAAACGAAGCCGCAAAGACCCTGCTCATTTTCGGGGCGGATGCCGTGTTTGTCGCGGCTGCCGCCGGAAGAAGACGCCTGCCGGACCTTAAACGACAAAAAGCCTGAACGCGCCCGCTGCGGCGCGTTTTTTGTGTGAACGAACTGTAAAAAAAGTCCGGCGGCGCCACGAAAAAGATTGACGCGGCACCGGCGTTATGCTAAAATTGAAATGTTTTGAAAAAACCGAGAGGAGACCGTTATGCGGGACGTTTACGTAAATCCCCTGTGCGTTCGCTATGCCGGGAAGGAAATGAAGCACATCTTCAGCGACGACAACAAGTTTTCCACGTGGCGCAGGCTTTGGATCGCGCTGGCAAAAGCCGAGCGTGAACTCGGGATCGACATCACGGCGGAGCAGATCGCCGAAATGGAAGCCCATATCGACGACATCGACTACGAGAAAGCGCGCGAATACGAGGCCGTGCGCCGTCATGACGTCATGGCGCACGTGCTGGCCTACGGCGACAAGTGCCCCAAGGCCAAGCCCATCATCCACCTCGGCGCGACCTCCTGCTACGTCGGCGACAACACCGACGTCATCGTCATGCGGCAGGGGCTTTTGCAGATCAAAAAACTGCTGGTCAACGCCATCGCCGCCGTCTCGTCCTTCGCTTCAAAATGGAAGGACACGCCCACCCTCGCCTACACGCATTTTCAGGCGGCGCAGCCGACCACCGTCGGCAAGCGCGCGACGCTTTGGCTGCAGGATCTTCTGATGGATCTGGAGGCGCTGGACTTTCAGTTAAAGAACCTTAAACTGCTCGGCTGCAAAGGCACCACCGGCACCGGGGCAAGCTTTTTGGAACTCTTTCACGGCGACCACGAAAAGGTCAAAAAGCTGGACGACCTGATCGCGCGGCAGATGGGCTTTGACGCCTGCATGCCGGTCTCGGGCCAGACCTACACCCGTAAGGTCGACTATAATATACTGTCCGTCCTGTGCGGCATCGCCCAAAGCGCCGCCAAATTCTCAAACGACATCCGCCTGCTGTCCCACCTTAAGGAATTTGACGAGCCGTTTGAGTCCGGGCAGATCGGCTCCTCCGCCATGGCGTACAAGCGCAATCCCATGCGCAGCGAGCGGATCGCGTCGCTGGCGCGTTACGTGATGGTCGACGTCCTGAATCCCGCCTTTACCGCCGCGACACAGTGGTTTGAGCGCACGCTGGACGACTCCGCCAACAAGCGGATCAGCGTCCCCGAGGCGTTTTTGGCCGTGGACGCGATTCTCTCCCTTTATATCAACGTGATCTCGAACGGCTCCGTATATCCCAAAATGATGGAGCGCCACCTGAAAGAGGAACTGCCCTTTATCGCGACCGAAAACATTTTGATGGACGCCGTCCAGCGCGGCGCGGACCGGCAGGAAATGCACGAGGCCATAAGGGAGTACAGCGTCGCCGTCGCCAAGCGCATGAAATTGGAGGGCGAGGACAACAATCTGTTGACACTTCTGAAAAACGACGAGCGTTTTATGCTGACTGACGCCGACCTTGACCGGCTTTTGGACGTGCGCAAATTTGTCGGCCGCGCGCCGGAGCAGACCGCGGAATTTTTGGCGGAATACGTTTCGCCGGTGCTGGAAGGAAACCGCGACCTTCTCGGCGTGGACGTCGTCATCACCGTCTGACGGTTTTCCGTTTTTTCTCTGATTCTATTTAGCGAGGTGTATATACTATGTTAACCGCAATCGTAGGCGTCAACTGGGGCGACGAGGGCAAGGGCCGCATGGTCGACCTGCTCGCCTCCTCTTACGACGTCGTCTGCCGCTATCAGGGCGGCAACAACGCAGGCCATACCGTCATCAACGACAGGGGCAAGTTCATCCTCAATCTCCTGCCCTCCGGGATCCTGAGCGAGAGCACCGTCAACGTCATGGGCGTCGGCATGGTCGTCGACCTGCAGCATCTGAGCGAGGAAGTCGCGCGGCTGCGCGAGGGCGGCATCGTCATCAGTCCCGAAAACCTCAAGATCAGCGACAAGGCGACGATCTGCATGCCCTACCATAAATTGCTGGACGAATTGGAGGAAGACCGGCTTGCCGACAAAAAATTCGGCTCCACGAGACGCGGGATCGCCCCGGTCTACGCCGACAAATACTACAAAAAGACGCTCCGCATGGGCGACCTGCTGACGCCCGAGATCCTCCGCGAGAAGCTGGAAGGCATTGTCGAGTGGAAGAACCTGACCGTCGAAAAGGGCTACGGGCACGCCCCCGTAGACGTCGACGAAATGCTCGACTGGCTTATGAAGTACGGCATGGAGTTCAAGGACTACATCTGCGACGTATCCGAATTTTTGTATGATGCCGAGGACGCGGGCAAAAAGATTTTGTTTGAAGCCCAGCTCGGCGCCCTGCGCGACATCGACTACGGCATTTTCCCCTACACCTCCTCCTCGTCCTCCATCGCGGCTTACGCGCCCATCGGCGCGGGCGTGCCGGGACTGAAGCTCCATGAGACCGTCGGCATTATGAAGGCATACTCGAGCTGCGTCGGCGAAGGCCCCTTTACCTGCGAACTGTTCGGCGAGGAGGGCGACCGCCTGAGAGAAGCGGGCGGCGAGTACGGCGCGGCGACCGGCAGACCCAGAAGAGTCGGCGGCTTTGACGTGCTGGCCTCCAAATACGGCGCGGCGGTGCAGGGCGCGACCAGCATTGCTCTGACAAAGCTGGACGTGCTGAGTTACCTTGACAAGATCCCGGTCTGCGTCGGGTACGAGTACGAGGGACAGCGGCTTTCCGCCTTCCCCATGGGCGTAAAGCTGCGCGACGCGAAGCCCGTCTACGAATATTTTGACGGCTGGAAATGCGACATTTCCGGCTGCAGGACCTACGAGTCCCTGCCCGAGTCCGCCAGAGCCTACATCGAGTACGTCGAGGAAGCCGTCGGCGTCCCGATCCAGTATATCTCCGTCGGCGCCGAGCGCGACGCATATATCAAATTGTTCTGAGCCAAATAATACGGAATCCTCCCCACGAGCGTGCGGGAGGATTTTTTTGCGGGTAAACGGCGGGGCGGTCGGTTTGGTCTGGCGAAATATGGTAGTACGGCTGGGTCTCGGCTGACCCAGCCGTTTTCGGTCGGGCGACGACGGTAGTACGGCTGAGTCTCGGCTGCCGCCTCGGTCGGCGCTTCTCAGCCTGCGGCTGAGAGGTCGCCA
>CAMVBD010000232.1 GCA_947165615.1 uncultured Clostridia bacterium
CTTCGGTGTGGATGTCGGCGATGCGCTTGTAGATGGCGATGCGCTGCGGGTAACTCTCGATGTAACTTTCGGGGATGTGCGCGTCGATCTGGATGTCCACCAGACAGTCGCGCTTCGGCACGTACGCCTTTTCGCCGGTTTTCAGCATCGCGACGGCCTGACTCAGGAGTTCGAGGTACAGATCATACCCCACGGCTTCGATGTGCCCGTGCTGCTCGGCGCCCAGCATATTGCCCGCGCCCCGGATCTCGAGGTCGCGCATGGCGATCTTGAAGCCGGACCCGAACTGGCTGAACTCCCGGATGGCGGTCAGCCGCTTTTCGGCGATCTCGCTGAGTTCCTTGTCGCGCTTGAAGGTGCAGTAGGCGTAGGCGCGGCGGGTGGAGCGACCCACGCGCCCGCGGATCTGATGGAGTTGGGCAAGGCCCATGCGGTCCGCGTCCTCAATAATCAGCGTGTTGACGTTCGCCACGTCCACGCCGGTCTCGATGATGGTGGTGCAAACGAGGATGCGGATCTCGCCCTCGAGGAGCTGCTTCCACACGGCGGAAAGTTCCGCTTCGTTCATTTTGCCGTGGGCAATGCCGATCTCGACGTCCGGAAACATTTTTTTGAGCGTGGCGGCGGTCTCCTCAATGTCGGATACGCGGTTGTGGAGGTAGTACACCTGCCCGCCGCGCCGCAGTTCCTTGGCGATGGCCTGCTCGATGATGGACAGGTCGTGCTCGATGACGTAGGTCTGCACGGGATAGCGGTCCATGGGCGCTTCCTCAATGACGGACAGGTCCCGTATGCCCATCATGGCAAAATTGAGCGTCCGCGGGATCGGGGTCGCCGAGAGCGTTAATACGTCCACGGCGGGGAATTTCGACTTGAGTTTTTCCTTCTGCGCCACGCCGAAGCGCTGCTCCTCGTCGACGATCAGAAGCCCTAAATCCTTGAACTCCACGTCCTTGGAAATCAGCCGGTGCGTGCCGACTAAAATGTCCACGGCGCCGGATTTGAGATTTTTAAGCGTCTCCTTCTGCTGCTTCGGGGAGCGGAAGCGGCTGAGCATGTCGACCTCCACCGGGAAGGTGTCCATGCGGTGCAAAATGGTGCGGTAGTGCTGCAGGGCAAGGATCGTCGTCGGGACAAGAATGGCGACCTGCTTGCCGTCGCACACGGCCTTAAAGGCGGCTCTGAGCGCCACCTCCGTCTTGCCGAAGCCCACGTCCCCGCAAAGCAGGCGGTCCATGGGACAGTTTTTTTCCATGTCGCCCTTGATCTCGTCCACGCACCGGAGCTGGTCGTCGGTCTCCTCGTACTCAAAGCGCCGCTCAAAGTCGTTCTGCATGTCGATGTCGGGCGAAAAGGCGTAGCCGGCGGTGGCCTGCCGCTCGGCGTATAGCTTGATGAGATCCTCGGCAATGTCCTTGACGGCGGCGCGCACGCGGGACTTGGTCTTTTCCCATTCGCCGCTGCCGAGGCGGTTGATCTTGACGGTCCTCGCGCCGTCCTCCTCGTGGGGGCCGACGTATTTCGAGACCAGTTCCAGCTTTGTCACGGGGACGTACAGCAAATCCCCCTTGGCGTAGCGGATCTTCAGGTAATCCTTGGTCACGCCCTCCATCTGCACCTGCTCGATCCCGTCGAAAATGCCGATGCCGTTCACGTTATGGACGATGTAGTCGCCCTTGTGCAGTTCCTCCAGCGAGTGGAAGGCGTTCGGGTCGCTTTTTTTGCGGGCGGCGGTCTTTTTGCGCGTCGTTTTGACGTCCCGCCCGTAGGCGACCAGCGCCGTGCGCCCGGCGGGGTACTCGATCCCGCCTGAAATCGTGCCGGACAGGACGTGGACGCGTCCGCGCTCAAACAGCCCCGGCGTCTCCCCGTGAAAGACCGCCGGCACGGCGTCTTCCACAAGGGACTTCATAATCCCCTCGGCGTACTTCGTGGTGCCGCAAAAGACCAGCACCGCGTAATTCTGTCTTAAAAGCGGGGTAACGTCCTCGATCAGGACGCTGTACGACCCGTCCCAGCGGGACACGCCGTTCAGATTATAGGTCACAAGATCCCGGACCGCCGTGTCAAACGACCCGCGCGTAAAGTTGTCGAGGTACACGGTCTTCCGGGCCTCGTAATGGCGCAGGACGGTCGAAAACTCCTCGTCGTACCCTTCCAGTCCCCTGCACAAAACGCCCTCGGCGTACAGGGCCTTGAGTTCCTCGTTTAATTGCTTGTGGACGGAAAGAATACGCTCCTTGACGGCGCCGGACTCGCAGACAAGCAGCAGATCGTCCGGAAAATAGGACGCAACCGTCGCTTTTTCGTCGTAGGCCAGCGGCAGGTATTTGTCAAGACACCCCGGAAATACTCCGGCTTTTAAGAGTTCCAGATCCCGTCCGACGGTCTCTTTGAGTTTATTCGCCGCCTTGCCGCGCACGCCCTTCAGGAGCGCCGCCAGTTTTTCGGCAAAGGCCTCGGCGGAGTCGAACAGCACCTCCCCCGCGGGGGCGACGGACAGGCGGGACACGGCCTCGGTGCGCCGCTGGGTCAATACGTCAAAGCGGGAGACGGAGTCGATCTCGTCCCCCCAGAACTCCACGCGGGCGGGGGTCTCCGCCCCTGCGGGAAAGACGTCCACAATGCCGCCGCGCGCCGAAAACTGCCCCGGTCCCTCGACCATTTCGGCTCTCGAATACCCCGCGGCGACAAGGCTTTGGATCAGCGTTTCGACGCCGGTCTCCTGCCCGACGGCAAGTTCCAATATGCGGGCTTTTAAGGTTTCGGGCGGGACGGTGCGCTGAATAAAGGCCTCCGCCGAGCAGACCAGCGTCGTTTTGGGGTCGCGCAGTTTTTCGGCAAGCGCGCCGAGGCGCAGTTGCTCGTACTCGCGTCCGGCGCTTTCGGCGGAATAAAAACTAAAGTCCCTTGTTGGGTAGTACACCGCCTTTGTCCCGTACAGGGACAGGTCGTCCGCGCACCGGCGGGCGGCGGCGTCGTCCGGGCACACGACCAAAGCGCCGCGCGGGGTGATCTCGCACAGCGTATGGATCAGCAGGTGCTTGGCGGCGGGGGGAAGCCCCAGCACGCCGAAGGGGAAGCGCCCTTTATCAAGGTCGTACCGGATGGAGGCAAACTCCGGCCCGGTGGAAAACAGATGGGAAAAGGAACTCATACGTTACCCGTTATACTTGTTCATGGCTTCGTCGGTCTTGCCGTCCACGATCAGCGCCACGGCCTCGGCCGCGCGCTCGCCGGTCTTGCGGATGGTCTCAAGGTCGGCTTTTGAAAATTTGCCCAGCACGTGGTCCTTCAGGTCCTCGTCGGGGTCGGTCTTGCCGCCGACGCCGATCTTCAGCCGCGGAAATTCCTCGGTCCCCAGACACGCGATGATGGACTTGATGCCGTTGTGCCCTCCGGCGGAGCCCTTTTTGCGGATGCGCAACACGCCGGTCGGGAGCGAAATGTCGTCATACAGGACGACGACCTTTTCGGGCGGG
Source organism: uncultured Clostridia bacterium (assembly GCA_947165615.1). Classification (GTDB taxonomy): domain Bacteria; phylum Bacillota; class Clostridia; order Oscillospirales; family Acutalibacteraceae; genus RUG806. The sequence goes on from CAMVBD010000232.1 coordinate 3,483, forward strand.
ATCTTATAAAACGCCGCCGCCTCCCCGACGGCGTTGCCGGAGAGGTTCATGTAGGTCTGCGGGCGCATCAGCAGGCAGACGTGGCCGTTTATGTCGCAAAGCCCGACAAGGGCGTTGTATTTCAGCCGGTCGGTCTTGCCGCCGTACTTGTTGCAGATGACGTCCAGCGCCAAGAAGCCGGTGTTGTGGCGGGAATACTCATACTCCCGCCCCGGGTTTCCCAGCCCCGCGATAATGTATTCGGGCTTGCCCGTCACACGGGGCAAGACGGTCTTTTTTTTGAAAAATGACATGGTTCTCCTTCGTGGCTCGTGGCTCGTGGCTCGTGGCTCGTGGCTCGTGGCTCGTGGGTCGTGGCTCGTGGCTCGTGGTTCGTGGCTCGTGG
>CAMVBD010000233.1 GCA_947165615.1 uncultured Clostridia bacterium
CGGCAACCCCGAACGACCGGAAGAATTTCTACACAATCTCGTCGCTCGCCGCCACCCTCGGGTCCATGCTGCCGGGCTGGCTTCTGCCGATGGTCGTGGACGCCATGAAGACAAACAACGATAAGAAGTGGGCGCACTTTTACGTCGCCCTCGTCTTCTGCATCCTCGGCGTCGCCTCCATGCTTGCGCCCTATTTTACGCTCAACGAAAAGGTCGGCAATCTCAAGGTCCATGAGGGCGAAAAGATCCGGTGGGACAGGAATACGCTCTCGGCCATTCTGCACAACAAGCCCTTTATGGTCATGATGCTCGCCACGGTCTTCGAGACCGTGCGGCAGGTGACCTACGACCTGCTGCCGGACCTTTACAAGGAGACCTTTGACCACTACGGCATGAAGGCGATCATCGACATGGTCAGCGGCGGCCTGTCCTACGTTGGTCTCTTTTCGGTGCCCTTTGTCGGGAAAAAGATCTCCGCAAGGACAATGCTCCTCGGCGGACACCTCTATTCCACCGTCTTCTACGGCGCGGCGGCGCTGCTGGGGCTGAACTTCAATCTGGAACGGGTGCGCAAGACCCGCTGGATCACAGGCGTTCTGATCGGCTTTTCGGGCATGCCGAACTCCGGCATGAGCGCGGCAAGAAAGATTCTGCTTGCGGATTCCACCGATTACATGGAGTGGTACACCAAGAAGAAATTCGGCTCCCCCATCCGCTCCGACGGCATGCTGCTGGCGTTTCAGAGCATCATCGGAAAGCTCAACGCCCTTTTGCGCGTCAACATCAAAAATCTGTCCCTCGTCGGGATCGGCTATCAGAGCGGCACGCAGGATGAGACCGGCAAGGCGGTCGAACTTGTGCAGAGCCCGCGCACGCTCAGGGGGATCTATTTTGTGGTCACGCTTTGCGGCGTGATCGGGAACCTGCTGCCCGCCATTGTGTATTCCTTTGACGATTTTACCGGGCACAAGCGGGAAAAGATCCTGGAGGAACTGGCGCGCGCCCGCAAAAAACGCGAGAAAAAAGAAAAGATCCGCGCGGCAAAAGCGGCGCAGACCTGAAAAAGGAACAGCCGGAAGGAGCTCCTTCCGGCCTTTGTTTTTATCGGAACAGATAGACGATCGCGGAGATCAGCGAGCGGAACAGATTGACGAATTTCAGGAGGAACGCGACGACGCGTCCGCGCTCGGCCTGACTGGGGCCGTCCTCATACTTTTCGACCTTGGCGGTGCCGAGTCTCGCGCTGCCCTTGTACTGATAGGTCTCGTTTGAATAAGAGCGTACGTCGTCCTCGTTCATTTTCAGCACGCGGAAGCCCCATGGACCGGTCTTTGCCATTTCGCAGCCGTAAGTAAAGCCGAGTTCGATGCCGTCCCAGACGCCCGAAAAGCCCTCGACGTGCATATGGCCGAAGAACACGCCCATGACGTCGCCGGAAGCCTTCCAGCCCTCGAACTGGTAGGTCCTGGCGCCGGGTTCGTAACTGAAGAAGTTGTAGCCGGACGAGACCGTACGGTCAAGGCGGACGTAGCCGTCGGCGCTCTTTTTGGCGCCCTCGTCCGTCGCCTTGCAGGGGACGAAAAGGTTGCCGATGTCGTCGGTGTGGATGTGCTGGAACGAGAACGCGGGGACAGGCGTCCCGCCGTTTTCGGCGGCGATCGCGGCGGCGGTCTCTTTGTACCAGTTGACCTGCTCGTCCGTGACGCCGCTGCGCCCGGTGTCCATGAGCCAGACGGTCAGCTTGTCGGTCCCGTCCGTGCCCTTGACGCTGACGTGATAGTCGACGCCGCCCGCGCTGTCGGGGCTTTCGTCAAAGAAGACGCAGTGGGGATAGGCGGAGAGGATTTCGATCCATTCTTCGCTTGAAAGACCGACCTTGCGGTCGTTGTCGCCCAGCGCGATGGCGTAGGGCACCTCGTATTTTTCGAGCGTGCCCATGACGTAGGAGATGGCCTTTTCGACGTTTTCACGCGTGCGGTCGTGGTCGATCTCCCCGTTTTTGTCATAGACGTTGACGCCCTCGGCGGTCGGCTGGTCGTCGGACAGGTTGTCCCCGACCCGGCGGTCCTCCACAAGGTCGCCGTTGATGACGATGAGGTCGGGATCAGCGGTCTCGACCGCAAGCTCCAAAAGCCGGAGCATATCGGGCGCGGGGTGCGCGTCGTCCTGCGTGTCGGAAAGATTCAGGATCGTAAACGTCCCGTCGTCGCCGAAGCGGAGTTCCTCCGGCGTCCCGGCGACGGCAAACGGAAGAGAAAGCGCCAGCAGCAGAACGCTTAACAGAACGGCAAGAGTTTTTTTCATGGTTTCTTCCCTCCTTTTCTCATCAGTATAGCACTGTCCATGATATTTGTAAAGCCCCAAAATGGGACGGTGATTGACAGCGGACAAAAAAACGCGTATACTGGATCTGAACCCATAATAAGGAGCGACTGTTATGACGAACACAACCGTATCCATCGAAAAAAAACGGAGCGGCCGGATCTTTCGGAAGGTCCTTGTCGGGCTGCTTGTCGTCGTCGCCGTCTACGTCGGCGCGTGTCTGTTTCTCGGTCCCGTCGTTTACAGAGAGTTTTACGGGCTGACGCAGTTCGGCGCAGCCTTTCCGGACCGCGGCGACGGTTTTGTTCCGCAGGGCGTGACAAAAACAGAATCCGGCGAAACGCTGGTCTGCGGCTATATGAACGGCAAGGGCGCGTCCCGGCTCTACGTTTATTCGGCGGATGGAAAAGAGACGCGGATCGACCTGGAAACGCAGGACGGCGCCCCCTATACCGGACATGCGGGCGGCATTACGGCGGCGGGCGCGTACGTCTATATTTCAAACGCGCACAAACTGTTCGTTTTGAAGGCCGCGGACGTCCTGAACGCGCCGGACGGCGCTGCGCTGGCCTTTGTCGGCCACGTGGACGTGCCTGTCAACGCCTCCTACTGCTCCTCGTCCGACTCGATGCTTTACGTCGGGGAATTCCACGACGACGGGTATGAAACGGACGAAGCGCATAAGGTCGAAACGGCAAGCGGGACGTATCAGGCGATGACGTTCGGCTATAAACTGGACCCGACCGGCGAATTCGGGCTCTTGCAGCCCGCCGCGCCCACAGTCGCATATGCGACGCCAGACTCCGCGCAGGGCTTTGCCGTGCTGCCGGACGGACGCGTCGCCGTGTCCTGTTCGCATGGATTCCGGGACTCCCATCTGTATCTGTACGACGGGAGCGGAGAACCGGACGGGACGTTTAAGCCCGGAGACGATGGCCTGACGGTCCCGATGGTCATTCTGGATGAAACGCGTTTACGCCGGGATCTGAAAATGCCGCATATGAGCGAGGACTTGGACTGGCGCGACGGAAGACTGATGATGGGCTTTGAGGCCGGGGCGCTCAAATTCGGCGCGGGGCTGCTGCCGCTTTCCGTCCGAAGGGTCGCCCTGTTGGATCTTTCAACCAGATGATTCACGCTTTTAATACAAATCATTTGGATTCTGTATAAAAAAACGCAAAACAACGCTTGATTTTTCCGTCGGTTTCCGATATAATGCCTCCATATTGTTTTTTTCGCAAGAAAACGGAGGACACAAATGATCGGACGGCTATTGCGACTGACGGACATTTGCATACAAAAATACGCGCCGTGAGAATGGGCTTAGGCTCATTCTCACTCTTTTTTTGCGCAAAAATCAAAATAAAAGGACGGAGGACAGACAGATGACAAAGTATATTTTCGTAACGGGAGGCGTGGTCTCGGGCCTCGGCAAGGGGATCACTGCGGCGTCCCTCGGGCGGCTGCTGAAAGCGAGAGGCTTTAAGGTGGCGGCGCAGAAGCTCGACCCCTACATCAACGTCGATCCCGGCACCATGAGCCCC
>CAMVBD010000234.1 GCA_947165615.1 uncultured Clostridia bacterium
ACCGGCTGAAACTGACGTCTTTTATGCGGGATATGTATGTGGAGATCCCCGGCCACGGATATACAAAACTCGGCCATGCCTGTTTTTACGGCGGCGCGCCCTTGACGATCGATACGATCGAACTGAATTTCAACGTCAGGATCGACGCGTATGTCAAGATCGGCTATGATATTTTCCGCACGCTGGTCAACAGCATGGATGGGATCACCGTTCCCGAGATCGACGAGGTGGAAAGCGCGGCGCTTGCAAGAGAAGGGGTACAGATCGCTCCCGGCAAAAACATTCATCTCAACGGCGACGAAGCGCTGCAGTATTGCCGTATCCGCAAAGGACAGACGGACTTTCAGCGAACCTCCCGCCAAAGAGAAATGCTTACCCTCCTCGCGAAAAAAGCGAAGACCTTAAGCCCGTTCAAACTGATTGCCCTTGCAAAAGAAATCCTTTCGGAAGTCGAAAGCTCCATTCCGAAAAAAGACCTGATCCCCTTAGCCCTGCATGCATTGCCGTGCCTCGGCAAAGACATCGGCCAGCAGCAGATCCCCGCGGACGGGACTTGGTGGGACGAGACCATCGACGGACTGATGGTGCTCCGCGTGCATTTCGACGAAAACATAGAAGCCATCAGACAGTTTATTTACGAATAATCGGACGGATCCCGTCTTCAAATACTATCCATAAAGGAGTTTCAGGATGAAGTACGCAAAGCTCACCCTCTGTCCGGCATACAAGGTCGGGCGCATCGACAACAGGATCTACGGTTCCTTTATCGAACACCTCGGACGCGCCGTTTACGGCGGCATCTACGAGCCAGGTCACCCGGCCGCGGACGCCGACGGCTTCCGCACGGACGTCAACGCTCTGATCAAAGAACTCGGCGTGCCGCTGGTGCGTTATCCCGGCGGGAATTTCGTTTCCGGCTATAACTGGGAAGACGGGATCGGGCCGGTCGAAAACCGTCCCCGCCGTTTGGAACTTGCATGGGGAACGACCGAACCGAATACGTTTGGAACCGACGAATTCATGAAATGGTGCAAAACGACCGGCATCGAACCGATGATGGCGGTAAACCTCGGGACGCGCGGTCCGGATGAAGCGCGCAATCTCGTGGAATACTGCAACCATCCCGGCGGGACCTACTGGAGCGACCTCCGGAAAAAGTACGGCGCGGCGGACCCTTACGGCGTCAAGCTCTGGTGTCTCGGCAACGAAATGGACGGGCCCTGGCAGATGTGCCATAAGGACGCCGTCGATTACGGAAAAACCGCCAACGAAGCCGCAAAGCTGATGAAGTGGACGGATCCCTCGATCGAAACGGTACTTTGCGGTTCTTCCTCTTACGGCATGAAGACTTTCGGCGAATGGGAGACGACGGCGCTTGACATCGCATGGGACCACGTCGATTACGTTTCCATGCACCAGTACCATTCCAACTCCGATCAGTATTTGGAGAACTTCCTCGCGAAAGGCGTGGAAACGGAACGGTTTATCCAAAGCGTTGTGTCTGCCCTCGATTATGTTCAGGGCAAGCGTCACGCCAAAAAGCAAATCAACATTTCCTTTGACGAGTGGAACGTGTGGTATCACTCGCACGGTGCGAAATTTGAAAAATGGAGCGAAGCGCCCCATATCCTCGAAGACGTCTACAATTTCGCGGACGCTCTGGTCGTCGGCGAAATGATGAACGCCATTCTCCGTCACGCGGACCGCGTCAAGATCGCATGTCTTGCGCAGCTCGTCAACGTGATTGCGCCCATCATGACCGAAAACGGCGGAAAAGCATGGAAGCAGACGATCTTTTATCCCTTCTATTATGCGTCGAAATACGCCAGAGGATACGCGCTGCAGGGTCTGTTTGAGGGCTCGACCTACGATACACGCTGGTATCAGGACGTGCCGAACGTGGACACCTCTGCCGTGCTGTCCGAAGACGGGAATACGGTCACGATCTTCGCGGTAAACCGCGACCTGAAAGACGCCATCGGACTGGAAACGAAACTGCTCGATTTCGAGGGGTTCACACCCGTTTGTCATGTCGCGCTTGAAGGCAGCGACCCGGAAGCCGTGAACACAGCCGACGCGCAGAACGTAACCCCGATCGAAAAGACGCCCGGCAAAGTGGAAGACAGGACGCTCAAGACCATGCTTTCCCCCATGAGTTGGAACATGCTTGTTTTGAAGAAACAATAATTTGAAGCAACGATAAAGCGAATCGAAAGAAGATCCCTCCGGCTGAGGGGTCTTCTTTTTCATAAGGCGCGCAGCGGTTTTGCAGAGGGCGCTCAGAGCCAAAACCGATTGTTTACAATTATTTATAGATTTTAATATTCGTATTTTTCTGTTGCAATTTTCGTATTTTTCTGTTGCAATTACTATTGCAATTTGTTTATATTTCGTTTATAATGATAAAGTATTTAACGAAAGGAGATCGTAAAATGTCAGTTCTGTATCATGCTTATTGCAGAGCGTACCAGAAAGCGTTTAAAATCGGCGTAAACTTCCTTGACTGGAGAGAGCCGGAGATCATCAAAGGGCCCGGTTGTGTAAAGGAACTGCCCGCCATTATCAAAGCAAAAGGCGTTACCTGCGTTCTTGTCGTGACCGATAAGGGGCTTATGAAACTCAACCTGCTGGACGGTCTTTTCGAGGCGCTGAAAGCGAACGGCATCCACTACACCGTTTACGACGGCGTTCAGCCCAATCCGACTATCGACAACATCGAACAGGCTCTTAAAATGTACAAAGCAGCAGAGTGCAACGGTATTGTCGCATTTGGCGGCGGTTCTCCCATGGACTGCGCGAAAGCCTGCGGCGCCCGCGTTGCCCGTCCCAACAAGACCGTGCCCGAAATGCGCGGTCAGTTGAAAGTCCTCAAAAAGATACCTCCGCTGTTTGCGGTACCCACTACCGCCGGAACCGGCAGCGAAACGACCATTGCGGCTGTCGTCTCCAATCCCGAGACCCACGAAAAGAACGCAATCAACGACCCGCGTCTTCGCCCGAAAGTCGCGGTCCTCGACCCGGAACTGACCGTCGGTCTGCCGAAGCATATCACCTCCACCACCGGCATGGACGCGCTGACCCACGCGGTCGAAGCCTACATCGGCCACTCCAACACCAGAGGGACAAAGGCTGCCGCTGAAAAAGCGACGAAACTCATTTTTGAAAACCTGTACAAAGCCTATGAAAACGGCAAAGACCTCGAAGCCAGAGAAAACATGCTGATCGCCTCTTATTTTGCAGGCGTCGCTTTTACAAGGGCCTACGTCGGCTACGTACACTCGATCGCCCACAATCTCGGCGGCATGTACGGCACCCCGCACGGCTTGGCAAACGCCGTGATCCTGCCCCACGTGCTTGACTATTACGGAAAATCCGCAGAGAAGAGCCTTGCAAAACTTGCAGACGTTGCAGGTCTGAACACGAACAACCTCGACACGCACCAGAAAGCCATGCTTTTCAAAGCCAAGATCCGTGAGATGAACAAGAAGATGGATATCCCCGAGAAGTTTGCCTTCATCAAGGACGAGGACGTGCCGATCATTGCAAAACGCGCGATGAAGGAAGGAAATCCTTTGTATCCCGTTCCGAAGATCATGGACGTCAAGACCTGCATGGAATTCATTCGCAAAGAACTGATGGCATAAGCGAAACGCCCCTTTTTGGGGCGTTTTTTCGAAACGGGAGGCGTCATGGAAAAAAAACTGTTTTGCGAACGCGGCCCTTTGGCATATAAACTTTCCGTCAAAAAAGAATCCTTCAAGCGATTTATCCGGGATCAGTTTACGACCGAGCAGTTCGCACGTACAAAATCAGAATCGACTCTGCCGGAACTCTGGGCGGAGCA
>CAMVBD010000235.1 GCA_947165615.1 uncultured Clostridia bacterium
CACAATCTAAATATTGTTTGACTGAATCTAAAGCTTTTTTGACCATACCTTCTTCGCCCAGCAGCTCTCCGCCGCGAAGATCGACTTCGCCGACATCGACTCCTTCACCTCCATGAACGCCGCTTCCATGAAGGACGGCACGCTCGTTTACCTTGCGGGCAAGTTCTCTTCCTCCATCGGCCCGATCTTCGCCGCCGTGCTTGACGCCGTTAACGGCAATCTTGTGAGAGACAATGAAGGCAACGCGCTTTCCATCAGCCAGGGCTATCTTGTTGCCACCTCTTCCGCGGAATTTGAGGAGCTTCAGAGCAAAGACAACGGCGACAGCCCCATCTTCTCCAAGGACGTTCTCGATACCGTCATCTCCGAAAAAGCGACCTACGACGATTTCGTGAAGCTCGTCGAGAACAAATAAAACTTCTATAAAACCCACTGAATGAATCCATCGACCGGTCCCCGGCCTCACCCGGGGACCGGGACCCAACAGCTTTTTGCGGAGGCGAGAAACGAATGAATACCCCGAAAACCAAGGGAAAGGATCTCCTGAAAAAAACCGTCGGCACCCTTGCGATCCCCGTGCTCGTGCTGATCGTGTTGGAAGGCGTGTGCCTTGCCGGAGGGAAGTCCATGATCAGCAATATGACGGGCTTCAATAACTTCGTCATCTACACGGCGATCGTTATGATCACCACGATGGCCCTGTCCGTGAACCTGAACAGCGGGCGCTTCGATTTCTCCCTCGGCGCCATGGCGGTACTCAGCTCCGTGATCAGCGCAAAGCTTACCTACGCCATGCTCGGCGGCAAGCCCGGCTCGGCGCTCGTGATGCTGGGGCTGAACGTCGCGGCCGGGGCTGTGATCGGTCTGGTTTCCGGCTTGCTCTACGTCTCGCTCAGGCTTCCGCCCATCATCACGTCCCTGGGCGTCACCCTCATTTTTGAAGGCGTCATCTACACGATCACCGGCGGCAAGTACGTCATGACCGAGGTGCACAACGCCTCCATGAGCAAATTCTCCACCACGCCGGTCTGGGCGATCCTCATCATCGCGGCCGTGCTGGCGTTCATGATCCTCGTGTTCGACCACACGAAATTCGGCTACGACTACGCCGCTCTCAGAAACGGACAGAAGGTCGCGGTGAATACCGGCGTCAACGAAGTGAAAAACGCCGTGATCTGTTATGCGATCTGCGGCGGGCTCATGGGGATCGTCGGCTTCCTCAATACGGTGCGCAGCACCAACATCAACGGCGGGCAGCTGAACTTTGCCTCCATCGGCATCATGTTCACCGCGTTCCTGCCCATGTTCATCGGCGGTTATATCAGCCGCTTTACCAACGAAAAGCTTGGATTTTTGCTTGCGGCGCTGTGTATGTCCATGCTCAATTCCACCTTTGCCGCGTTCTCGAATGAGATCAGCGCGTCCGCGCAGTCCATCATCAATGCCGTTCTTCTTGTTGTATTCCTCATCTATCTGAGCAACGAAGGTCTGCTCAAAAGGATCTTCTCCTTCGCCGGGAAAAAGAAAACGCAGGGATCGGCTGCATAAACAAGAAAGCTCTTCAGCCACTCTTTTCCCGAGTGGCTGATCATATAAAAGGAGGTTCCCATGATCGATCTGAAAGCCAGACCCTTTTTCCTCTACGACGAGGCGATCCGCTGGGTAAGCGAAACCAGAAATTCCATGACCGTCGAAGAAAAGATCGGTCAGCTCTTCGTCCCGATCGGCTATTCGGGCGACCCCGGATATCTCGATGGCGTCATGCTCCGGCATCATATCGGCGGCATCATGTACCGCTGCGGGGACGCTGCTGAAATGCAGGCCACCCACCGCTATCTGCAGGAGCACAGCCGCGTTCCGCTGCTCATCGGCGCAAACCTCGAGGACGGGGGCGTGGGCATCGCTGTGAACGGCACCGCCTACGGGAAGCAGATGCAGGCCGCCGCCGCGGGGGACGAAAAATACGCGTATTACCTCGGCAAGACAAGCTGCGCCGAAGGCAAAGCGGTCGGCTGCAACTGGGCCTTCGCCCCGGTTGCGGATATCGACATGAACTGGCGCAACCCCATCACAAACGTGCGCACCTACGGCAGCGACCCCGAAAAGGTGCTGCGCTTTACAAAACAGTATCTCAGCGCTGCCAAAGAAGAAAACGTCCTCGTCGCCGTAAAGCACTTCCCCGGCGACGGCTGCGACGAAGTGGACCAGCATATTCTCACGAGCGTCAACACCCTCTCGGTGGAAGACTGGGACTTAACCTACGGAAAAATTTACGCGTCGCTGATCGCAGAGGGCGCCGAAACCGTGATGGTGGGGCACATCGCCCAGCCCGCTTATGAAAAGTTCTTTGATCCCGCTTCTCCCGATGCGCTCGTCCCCGCAACCCTCTCGCCCTCGCTTTTAAAGGGATTGCTGCGGCAAAAACTCGGCTTCAACGGTCTCATCGTCACCGATTCCACCTGCATGGTGGGCTTCTCGTCCGCCATGGAGAGAGAACGGGCAGTGCCTTACGCGATCGAAGCAGGCTGCGATATGTTCCTTTTCAATAAAGACCTCGACGAAGATTACCGCTATATGCTCGAGGGATACAAAACCGGCATTCTTTCGGAAGAGCGCCTCAACGAAGCGCTCACGCGCATCCTTGCGACGAAGGCGCGACTGGGGCTCCACAAGCTGAAAAAAGAAGAGATCGTCCCGCCGCCCGAAGCGCTGTCGGTTCTGCAGAACCCCACGCATCTTCTTTGGGCGAAGGACTGCGCCAACAGGGCTGTCACGCTCGTGAAGGATACGCAGTCCCTGCTGCCGCTTTCTCCGAAGAAAGGAAAGAAGCTGCTGCTCGAGATCCTCGGGGATTTCCCGTCCAACGACCGGGTCCTTTCCCGCTTCGGGGACAAGCTCACGGCGGAAGGCTTCGACGTGACCGTTTACGAAAGAGAAAACTTTGAAACGGCCAGATTCGACGTGCATACCTTCCGAGAAAACTATGACCTCGTCCTTTATATCGGCAACGTCGAAAACGCCTCCAACCGGGTGACCAACCGCCTCTCCTGGTTCACCTTCTGGGGCAACGGCAACAACGTCCCGTGGTTTGTCAAGGAACGCCCCACGCTCTTCGTGAGCCTCGGCAACCCCTACCACCTCGTGGACGTTCCGATGATGAAAACATATATCAACGCCTATTCCAATCATGATACGATGATCGACGCTGTGGTCGAAAAGCTCATGGGCAGAAGCCCGTTCACGGGCGTGAGCCCCGTCGATCCCTTCTGCTCGAAAGCGTGGTTACAATGGTGAACAAAATGTTTCAGGCAATCATTTTCGATCTCGACGGCGTGATCTGCTCCACCGACGAATACCACTACCTCGCGTGGAAAGCGCTCGCCGACAGCCTCGGCGTTCCCTTCGACCGGGAGAAAAACAACCTCCTGCGCGGCGTTTCGCGCATGGAAAGCCTGCGTATCGTTCTCGGCGACCTCTGGGAGACCCTCTCCGAAAGCGAAAAAGAGCTCTTGGCCGCGCAGAAGAACGAACGCTACCGGGGCTATCTGTCGCAGATGTCGCCCGCCGATCTCACCGAAGAAGTGAAAACCACGCTCGATACCTTACGGTCGCGCGGCTATCTGCTTGCCATCGGCTCCTCGTCCAAAAATACGCCTTTCATCCTCCGGCAGATCGGTCTGGACGGCTATTTCGACGCGGTTTCGGACGGCAACAATATCACCCGCTCAAAGCCCGATCCCGAGGTCTTTGTCAAGGCCGCCGACATGCTCGGCGTGCCGTATGAAAGCTGCCTCGTCGTGGAGGACGCCGTCGCCGGGGCCGAAGCCGGCCAC
>CAMVBD010000236.1 GCA_947165615.1 uncultured Clostridia bacterium
TCTACACGTCCGCCAAAACCGGACAGCCCGTTTATTTCGATTAAGGAGGAGCCCTATGAAATTTGCCATTCAGATGTATTCCATCCGCGACGTCATAAGTTCCGGCGACGACATGCTAAAAGCCCTTGAGACCGTAAAGGACATCGGCTTTGACGGCGTGGAGTTCGCGGGCTTTTACGGCCTGTCCGCCGAGACCCTGAAGAAAAAATTGGACGACCTGGGTCTTGTCTGCGTCGGCGCGCATATGGGGCGGGACGACTTTCTGCCCGAAAACCTGACAAAGACCCTCGACTTCATGCAGACCCTCGGCGCGTCCGCGGTCGGCGTGGGCGGCGCGCCCACCGATACCGAGACCGAGCTTCAGGAGACCATCCGCGTCCTCGGAAACGCGGACGAGGAGGCCAAAAAGCGCGGCATGCGCGTGTACTACCACAACCACACCGAGGAATTCAGACGCCCCTATTTCGCCGAAGGGCCCGGCACAGTCTTTGACCGGCTGAAGGAGCACATGGCGATGGAGATCGACACCTACTGGTCCTTTGTCGCGGGACAGGACAACGCCGTGCTCATCCCCGCAAACAAGGCGCACGTCATCCACCTGCACCTCAAGGACGGCAAAAACCGCGTCCCCACGGCGCTGGGCGAGGGCGAAAACGACCTCAAAAAGGTCATCGACGCCGCAAAGGAGATCGGCCTCGACTGGCTCATCCTCGAAAACGACGATCCCGTGCCCGACGGTCCTTCGGACGCTTCAAGAAGCATGGCGTGGCTCAAAGCGAACGCGTAAGGCGAGACTCCGGAGGTCAGGGACAAGATCATCGCCCATACCCATTTTCAATGCGCGCACAGCGCGCCACCGAAATTCTGTATTTTGTATTCTGCATTTTACATTTTTACATATTCTTGATTGCTGAAAAGGAGAACCCATATGAAACTCGGCGTATTTACGACTTTACTTTCCGACGTGCCCTTTGAAAAGGCGCTGGCATACTTCAAATCCCTCGGCATCGAAATGGTCGAGATCGGCTGCGGCGGCTACCCCGGCAACGCGCACGCGAACCCCGACGTGCTCTTAAACGACGAAAAGGCCCTCGCGGACTTCAAGGCTTTAATCAGGCACTACGACGTCGGCATTTCGGCGCTGTCGTGCCACTCTAACCCCGTCCATCCGAACACGGCCGAGGCCAAGGCCGCGGACGAGACCATCCGCAAGACGATCCTGCTTGCCGAAAAACTGGGTCTCGATCAGATCAACACCTTCTCCGGCTGCCCCGGCGACCATGAGGGCGCCAAGTACCCCAACTGGGTCACCTGCCCCTGGCCGGACGACTTTACCGAGATCCTGAACTGGCAGTGGAACGAGGTCCTGATCCCGTACTGGAAGGACCTTGTCGCGTTCGCCAAAAACCACGGCGTCAATAAGATCGGTCTGGAACTCCACCCCGGCTTCTGCGTCTATAACACGGACACCATGCTGCGCCTGCGCGACGCCGTCGGCCCCGAAATGGGCGCAAACTTCGACCCCTCCCACCTCATCTGGCAGGGCATGGAGCCGGTTGCCGTCATCCGGGCGCTGGGCGACGCCATCTTCCACGTCCACGCCAAGGACACGCGGCTCGACAAGGCCAACATCGCGCGTACGGGCGTGCTGGACACCAAGTCCTACGGCGACGTGCTGCACCGCTCCTGGGTCTTCCGCTCCGTCGGCTACGGCAACGACGAACTGTACTGGAAGGACATCGTCTCCAATCTCCGTCTGGTCGGCTACGACCACGTTTTGTCCATCGAGCACGAGGACTCCCTTATGAGCCAGAACGAGGGTCTGACCAAGGCCGTCGAAATGCTCAAACGCTGCCTCATCACCGAACAGACCGGCGAAGCCTGGTGGTTCTGATTCCGTCGGCCCCGCCGGGACCGACGGGATCAAATGCAAGATGCAAAATAATAAATACAGAATAAAGGATGGGGTGTAAACACCCCATACCCCATTTGAATGCGGCGAAGCCGCCACCGAAATTTTGTATTCTGTATTCTGCATTTTGCATTGATTTCGTATATCCGCCCCGGTTTTATCGTGTTTCCTGATCTTATCTGAAAGGACCTGATCGCATGATCCTGCTCGTAAAGCGGCTGATTTCCCTGCTTGTTTCCGCCGTCAGCATTTTTTCCATCATGAACATCGGCAGCAAGAACCCGCTGAACTTCATCCGCACGGGGTCGCTGGACTACGTGCAGACCGCCGACGTTTCCTTAAACGTAAATCCCTGCAAGACCTACGCCGAGATCACGGGCTTCGGCGCGTCCGCCTGCTGGTGGGCGCAGGACGTCGGGGACAGCGGCAACGCGGACGAGGTCGCCCGGCTCCTCTATTCGGACGAGGGGCTGGCGCTGAATATCTACCGCTATAACGTCGGCGGCGGCGAAAAGGACAACCCCGACTCCCGCATTGCCGGCAACCGCGCCACCGAAAGTTTTCTGGTGCAAAACGACGCGGGCGAGTGGGTCTACGACTTTACGCGCGACGCCGCCGCGCAGACCATGCTGCAAAAGTGTCTTGCCTACGGCAACGTCGACACGGTGGTGCTGTTTGCCAACTCCCCGCACTACTCCATGACTCGCACGGGGCAGGCCACCGGCGGGCACACCGAAAACTTCTCGAACCTGCCGCCCGAAAACTACGGGGCCTACGCCGAATACTTCCTGACGATCGCCAAGCATTTTCTGGACGAGGGCGTGCCGGTCAGATTTATTTCGCCCATCAACGAGCCCCAGTGGTCGTGGGGCGGCGACTGGGTCGGGCAGGAGGGCTGCCATTACGAGCCGGACGAGGTCGTCGCGCTCTTAAAGGTCTTTGCCCGCGCCATCAAGGCCTCCGGCCTGCCGCTGAAGCTTATGGCGCCCGAAAGCGGACAGCTCGGGGACGTGACGCTCGACTACTTTGACCGGATCACCGCCGATCCCGAGATAAAAGAGGTCCTCGGGTCGCTGGCCTACCACTCCTACTGGGCGGACGGGCAGATCTGGAACAAGTACCAGTTCGGCAACGCCCTTGCCGAAAAGAACTACGGCGTCAATATCGACATGACCGAGTGGTGCGAGCTGCCGCTGGAGCACGACATTGAGAGCTGGGACTCCTTCTTCCGCATGGCCCAGGTCATCCAGCACGATTTTGTGCTCTCAAACGTCAACTCCTGGTCCGACTGGGTCGGCGTCAACAATACGGGCGTCAAGGAGGACGGCACGTGGTGGAGCGACGCGCCCATCGCCATGAACGACGACGCATCCGAGATCCGTATCGCCTCCCGCTACTACGCCTTAAAGCACTTTTCCGCCTTTGTTCCGGCGCGCCGCCTGCGCGGGGACCCGAACCCGGACGTCAAGGATGTGACCTACCAAAAGGACGACGACCACGTCATTTACGACTTCCAACTCGGCTACACGGCGTCCGCCTTCAAGACCCCGGACGGCAAGATCGTCGTGGTCGTCATTAACACCGGAAACGACCGGAATTTCACCGTGACGTCCTTCGGCAAGGTCAAGGCGGAAATCTACCAGTCCACCGAGACGGGCGGCTATCTGCAAAAGATCCATGCGGGGCTTGTGCCGCTCAGGACAAAGGTCCCGGCGAATTCCGTCACCACCTTCGTTTTGCATTAAGCGCCCGTAAAAAAGGACCGGAAAGGAGCAAAATCCTTTCCGGTCTTCTTCTTTTTGGATTTTCACGAAAAACTGTGGGATAAAGCTTTCGCTCAAGCCTTTCTCGAAAGGCTTGCAGGGTCAAGGGGCAGCGCCCCTTGCCTGCGGAGCAACAGACAACGCGTCA
>CAMVBD010000237.1 GCA_947165615.1 uncultured Clostridia bacterium
TTATGGTCAAGGCGCTGGGCCACGACTGGGGCGAACTGACTTACGTTGCGGAGCCTACCTGCACCGCGGACGGTCAGGGCATGCATACCTGCACCCGCTGCGGCGTCTCTCAGCTTGCCGAGGTCAAGGCGCTGGGCCACGACTGGGGCGACTGGGAAGTCGTCACGCTTCCCGATTACAATCAGGACGGCCTTGAACGCCGCACCTGCGCCCGCTGCGGCGACACGCAGGAAAACGTCCTGCACATCGGCTCCAACAAGGACCGCGGCGTTCAGTTCGTGGCGTACAACAATACCAAGTTTATCGTTCACACCGGCGACAAGGACGTGATCGTCAACACAAACGACGCCCGCGTCATTCAGTGGTATTCCGGCGCTACGCTGAACTTTGACGTTCAGGTCAGTTCCGCCTGGGCCGGCGACGGCTTTGTGGTGCTTGTCAACCAAAAGGAACTCAAGCCCAACGCGGACGGCAGCTACACTCTGCCCAGAGGCAGAGAGTACGTCATCATCTCCATCATGCCGACCTCTTTGACCGAGCCCTCCGATCCCGGCGCAACGCCCGGCTCCGGCGGTTCCTCCTCCGGCGTGTGCCCGTACTGCGGAGAGACGCATCCCTCCAACCTTTGGGGACGGATCGTGGCGTTCATCCATCAGATCCTCTACTTCTTCACCCGCCTGTTCCGCAGATAAGCGGCGCGGCATTCCCTTGTTTCATTGCCCCGGCTTCGCGCCGGGGCTTTTTCGGCGCCCGCTCCGGTCGCCGCGCGGCGCGGGCGGCGGCAAAATCCACAAAAACGCGGCTCGATTTTTGGCGGGGGCGGGGACGGGAATTTGAACGGAATCCCTTGTTTTGCGTTCCGGTTTTTGATATGATGAATGTGTATGTATATACCTTTATATACCGACAACGATTCATTTTTTGAAAGGAAGATGACAATGAAGACGAAAGCCTTCAAAAAGACCCTCAGCGTGTGCCTGTCGCTCCTGATGGCGCTGAGCGTGTTCGGCGTCCTCGGCGCGGTCAGTTTCGCCGCGGTGGATGAGTCCACGCTGATCGGCCGGTACTTCTCCACGAATAACGTGTGGTACGACGCCGCCAAAGGCGCCAACGGCATCCAGTGGCAGATCGGCGACTACCCGGCTTATAACGGCAATCTCGGCATGACGTATTTTAACGGCATGTACGTGCGCATCGACAACAACAATTTGTTTGATAACGTCACCCGCGATACCGGCGTGACTTTTGCGTTCAACTACCGTCCGAATTTCACCGGCGACCATCGGCATATCCTGTCCATTGGTCAGAATCAATACGGCGACGGGACGGAAAACCAGTTCTTTATTTCCGGCGCGACCAGTTGGTATTCCGGCGGGCATTTTCCGGTCGTTGCGTGGATGAACGGCGGGAGTGAGGTCATCAAGGCTTATCCTGCCGACGTTTCGCCGGTCCTCGGACGGGAATACAACATTGTGGTCGTTGTGGATAAGGACGCGGGTATCGTGTTCTATATCGACGGCATAAAGAAAAACACCGTTTACGTTGACAGCGACCTGAACGGTCAGATCGGCAACGTGCGGTCCTTCCTTGACGCGGTTCACACTTACCATGAAAACTACATCGGCTGCTCCCGCTGGACCGCTGACGCAAAAATCGAGGGCTACCTGTCCGACGTGCGGATCTACCGCGACGCTCTGACCGACGTCGGCGCGTATAACCTTATCGCCAATATGGCAGGGAACGCCTTCAATCTGACGAAGCCTTCCTTCAATGCCACGGCGTATCATTATTCCGATCCCGCGACCGGCGCTTACGCGAATCTTGCGTATTCCTCTCCCGCCACGACCGAGGACAGCGGCATGGGCATCCGCGGCGAGGACAACAGCGACAATTATAAAGATATTTATGCTGTCTACTTTAAGTTCTTTACGCCGCTTAACGTCGTTATGGTATATGACGGGGCGCATGAGACCTATTCTTCCATTGAACTGGAAACAAAGAGACATGACAAACTCAACGTTAAGGACCAAAGGATCTATTACGTCGTCAGCAACTCCTCCTTGCTGAAGACCCGCCACAACTGGAACGGATATCTGGATTCCTCCTGGAAAACCTGGGCTGGGAATTATACCGCCAATCAGATCAACACGGATACCAGCCTTGACATCTACGTCGGCTCGACCAACGATACGCCCCGTTTCTGGTGGAACGCGATCAGGTACACCGGGTCCGGCAACAACGACACCTATTACGATCACGAGCAGAATATTTCCTTCACGCTTCAGGCGTTCTATGATTATACACTCGGCGGGACTTCCAAAGGTACCGGGACGATCACGACGCTTTCCAACTACTACGTCCTGAACTACAAACCCGTTTACGACGTTCTCGACGCTGCACAGGCTCTCTATAACGACGAGATGTCCGGTAAAGCGTGGATGTACACGGAAGACTCCTACGCCAGGGCGCTTCTTGCCATGCGCCGCCTGACTCTGTGCAATCCGAATCTGTACGATTACTCGACCCGCGGCGTTGACGCTTCCTCTGTACTCTGTGCCGCTGCCATCAAGCAGGCAAAAAAGAATTACGACGCCATCAACCTTGTCAAGAAGCAGGGCAACGTCGTTTTCAAGAACTGGAACGGTGACGTCGTCAACACGATCTATAACATCAACTACGGCGACGCGGTTCCCGCCGGCAGCGTGCCCGCCGTGCCCGAAAGAGCCTACACCGAGACCCATCACTACACCGACGGCCATTGGGACGGCGACTATTCTTACATCAGCCAGCCCGAGACGGTGATCACCGCCGCCTACACCGAAACGGCGCACAACATGGTCACGGACGAGGCGGTGCCCGCCACGTGTTCCAACACGGGTCTGACAGAGGGCTCCCACTGCTCCGCCTGCGCCTATCGGATCGCGCAGACGCAGGTCCCGATCAATCAGAACGGCCATAAATGGAGTTGGGTCTCCATCGACGACGAAAAGCATCAGCAGGTCTGCGACTACAACAGTACGCACAAACTGGACGCGGAAGACCACGCGTATGATCTGACCGCCTCTACGCCCGCCGACTGTGAGAATTCCGGCAGCGAGACCTGGACCTGCACCGTCTGCGGACATGAAAAGACCGTGACGCTGCCCGCGTTGGAACATGACTATCAGTTTGACTCCTTTGTGTGGTCCGCGAACTTTACGTCGGCGCAGGCAAAACTGATCTGCGCAAAGGACCGGACGCATGAAAAGCTTGAGCCCGCCGCGGTCACGCCGGACGCCCACGTCGCCACCTGCACCGAGGACGCTTACACGGTTTACACCGCCGTCTACGGCGAACACAGTGAAGACAAGACCGTCACGGACGAAGGCTCCGCGCATCATACGCTGACGTTCGTTCCTGCCGAAGCAGGCGCCGACTGTAAGACGTTCGGCACGGTGGATCACTATCATTGCGCCATGTGCGGCAAAAACTTCTCGGACGCAACCGCTGCCGTCGAACTGGAAAGCATCAGCGACAACACCTTCGGCGCCCACAATTTGACCCATCACGACGCGGTTCCCGCCGCCAGATGCACCGAGACCGGCACGGTGGAATACTGGTCCTGCTCCCTCTGCGCCAAGACCTTCCCCGACGCCACCGCCGCAGCCGAGATCACCGTCCTGGACGATGGGGCCAACGGCGCACACGCCTACGGCGACTGGATCGACGAAGTCCCCGCCGCGTGCGGCATCCCCGGCGTCAAGGGCCACTACCACTGCGCCGTCTGCGGCAAGGACTTCGACGAGAACAAGAACGTGCTTGACGATCTTGT
>CAMVBD010000238.1 GCA_947165615.1 uncultured Clostridia bacterium
GAATGAGCTGCTCTGCCATTGAGCCACACCAGCGTATTCTGTTCGTTACGAATGTGCATTATAGCATAAGAAAACGGAATAATCAAGAGGGGAAACGAAAAATTTTCGCAAAAGCGAAAAATATTTCATAAATCCCGGCATATGACAGAGAATAGGAGGGAAGAAAGGCTTCGGTTCGTCGTCGGCGGGCGGCGTTTTGTCCAGTTTGGGCGGCGGATATTGCGGCGGTTCCGGCGGCGCCCCTTTGGAGGGACGCCGGGGCAGCGTGTCCGGAAGAAAGCGGGAACGGAAAGGGAGAAGGATATGCGTTTTTTGTGGGCGTTTGTGATCGGCGGGGCGCTGTGCGTCGTGGGACAGGTGCTGATCGACAAGACAAAACTCACGCCGGCGCGGATTTTGGTCGGCTACGTCCTCGCGGGCGTGACGCTCGGCGCGTTCGGGGTGTATGACAAACTGGTGGATTTTGCCGGAAGCGGTGCGCGGGTGCCGCTGTCGGGCTTCGGGAATCTGCTGGCGACGGGCACAAAGGCCGCGGTGGACGAACAGGGACTCCTCGGCGCGCTGACGGGCCCCCTGACCGCCGGGGCCGCCGGGATCATGGCGGCGGTGCTGTGCGGGCTTATTGTGTCCTTTTTTACCAAACCGAAGTCGAAATGACGGACGCTGACGAAGGGAAAGTAACGACGCGGCGTCCGGTGAAAACTGTCCTGTTGTGCGCTTTGTTTGTTGAAAGCAGAAAAGACCCGGCTTGAAAAACGACGGAAGGACCCGGCTCGTGTGAGCCGGGTCCCGGTCATTTTTGGGATGTTGCGCCGTTTTTGTCGGTCGTTTGCCGTTATTTCCACGTTTTGGGGTCCTCGAGACCCACGGCGGCGCGGAGGATCAGGCGCGCGTCGGAGGCGGTGACGCCGGGTTGTCCGTCCACGTCGGCGTTTTTGAGTTGGACGGCGGTGAGCTGGTCGTCCAGCTCCACGGCGCGGCGGAGCGCGAGTCTTGCGTCGGAGGCGGTCACCTTGCCGTCAAGGTCCACGTCGCCGGGGGTTACCTGCGGCTGGGGGTCTTGTGCCCCTGCGCCGATTGTAAATGTCTCTGTTTCGGAATAAACTATGCCGATCATATCGAATTCCGCAAAGAAAGTATAGGCATAGTTGCCGGGGGCAAGATCATTCACAGTGAATGCTTTTCCGAGCAGCGTGGTTGTAGAACCGGCTACGGATGTGTTCTTATAGTCGTTTTGTACGTCCGTTTGTTCGCTGACTATATTGAAGCCGTACGACCGGATGACATAGCCGTCCGGGTTTTCGAGTTTCATTACGATCTTAGCATAATTCTCCCCGATTTCATATTGGGAGACATCTGTCATGGCGGTAACGGTGGGTGAGAGCTCAGTGGGCATAACTTCGACTGTGATCTCAGCAACGGCAGAGGGGTTCTTATTCGGCGCAAAGGCTCTCGCTTTGACGACGATGGTCTTCGGGGCGGCGGTTGTCTTTTGCGGCAGACCGAAGGCGCTCATTCTCGAGGGACTGAGGTGACTCGACGTCGAGGAATAGTCATAGAACTGCGGGAGCGCAATCGGCTCATTCGTGAAGAGAATATCTTCCTCAGTGGGATCACTGCCGTCGAAGGAAATGTAGATTTCCGCATCCTCGTCAGTGATCTCCAGTTCAAAACCGCTGGATATCTCAGGAGTGGTTTCCGAACCGGAAACAAAGGAGGGGGTCTCTACTGTTTCGGCAAAGATAAAGACAGGTTTGACGTCGACATCTGCTTTGACATTCCACCAAGGCGTCGCGGTATCCCAGGCGAGGAACTGGTATCCTTCTGCCACCGGCTGCGTCTCGGGCGGTTCGGCGGAAGAGCCGTAGGATACGCTGTCGACCATAGAGAAAACGGAACCGTCGCGATTGAGGAAGCGGACCTTATGGGTGATGTCCTCATACACGGCTTCGACCACCATGGTATTCGTCACGATGGAACCTTCCGGGATATTCCAGCCGATAAAGCGTTTTCCTTCTGCGAAGCGGTTGGCAGGGAGATTGATTGCGGTGCCGTATTCTACGTCCGTATCTATCCGGACAACCTCGCTATTTGCCCAATCGATAAAGACTACGGTATAGATTTTTGGCAGGAGTTCCGCAGTGATTTCAACGGAACGCGTGATGTTCGTCAGCGTTCGGTTCCATCTTAACTCATAGCCTTCCGGTACATTGAAAACCGGCGCGACAGCATCCTTCCCCTCTTCCACGGTTTGGGTCTCAAGGATTGTGCCGTCCGTGTTTTTGAAGGTAACTTCATATGTCGGCTTCGGGGCTTCGATCCGGAAGACGTTGTTTACCAAACGGTCGGCGGTCGCAATGCCGAAGGAAACGATGTAGTCTCCGGTCTCAATGCTGATCTCATCCTTCGGAGTAAATGTGAAGTTATATGAATTCCCGGCCCCGAGCACGATTTGGGTGACGTATTCCATCTGTTCTTCGCTTGGGTCTACGTTTTTCTCTTTATAGACCATTACAGTTGCGGCTTTACCGGAATAATCACCGTCAATAACCGTCAGGTTGCCGGATACGGTGTATGCTGTTCCGGATGGCTGCGGCTCGGTGCCGATTTCTCCTGTGGAGGAACTTTCGGTCCCGGTCAGAAGGTCACGGAAGCGGTAAAGGACGCGGGAACGGACCTCTCGGTTTTCGGACGAGGTAACAAAGGTATCTTCATAGGCGGACCAGTTGCTCCAGCGCCAAAAACTGTAGGTGACAGTCTTTGTTCTCGTGCGATACCTGTACTGCGTCTTTGTGCCGCCATAGTAGTAACTGCCGCAGTTTTTGACACACTTCGCCTCACCGTCGGCAATATCGTAGCCCGTAGAAGATGTACGGTCTTTCTTCAGTTTCGTGGTGCTGTAGAGTGTGTGCGGACCGTATTTGCCGTAGGTATAGCCTGTGCTCGGCGCAATGTTGCCGTTGCCGTCGCAGTAGTGGAAGTAATAGTAAACGGTGCGGGTTTCTACGTCCATGACGTCGCTTTTTGTGCGGCTTGTCAGATCCCAACTGCTCCAACTGCCCCAGTTACCGTAGGTTGTGGATGAGCCGATCGGCGTCCAGCCATCGAGAGTAGACGTTGTGGAGGTTGTGGTCTCCTTGTCACGGTAGGAATACTGTGTCTTCTGCTCGACTTCTCTTGTCTCACTGGACGTCACTTCCGCGGTTTGCCAGTCACTCCAGTCACCCCAGTAGGTATAGGTTGAGGATGCGCTCTTCGTGACCGATGCCGTTGCTATTTCGGAATAGGCGCCCCCGGTACGATCATTGTTTTCCTTATCGTTGGCAACAAGATATACTTCGACAATTTTACCGACGTCCTTGCAGGCGATTGAGATTGTCTCTTCCATTTCAGAGGCGAACGCGGGTACGGAAACGCCTCTTTTGATGTTGGTAATGAGCATCTTATCGTAGGAGGTCTTGACGACGGAAACGAGTTTCGCGTCCAGCGCCTGATCTGTCGCATTTGAAATACGGACTTTCAGCGTGTATCCGGAAGAGTCCGCGTTACGCTCGGCATTTACAATGGAGACTGCCAAAGGCAGATCCGCGTTTTTCCAAGAAAAGGATGGCTCGAATGTCACATTTCCGTTGGCAGCTTCATAACTGCTGCCAGGCCCGGTTTTTACGACCCAGCCGACAAAGGCGTAGCCGGTGGGGGCAACGACAGTGGGAATCTCCGAAGCCGGAAAGGCTTCGCCGAAATCGATCAGTTTTGTTTTGAGTACGATTCCTTCCGAATTGACAAAAGAAACCGTATACTGTTCGG
>CAMVBD010000239.1 GCA_947165615.1 uncultured Clostridia bacterium
GGCAAAACGGATCATCCGTTCGATTCTTCTGTTTTGAAGGTCGCCGCCGGCGGCGGCAAGGTTTATGCGCTGACAAGTAAGGCGCTTTACAGACTGGAAGACGGCGCGTTTCAAAACGTGCAGGCGACAGATCTTCGTCCCGTCGATCTGACTGTAACGGACGACGGGGATGCGTGGGTGCTGTGCGAGCATGCGCTGCACGTCCTGATGGCAAAGCGCGAGCGCTTCGGCACGCGTTTTCCGGGCATGACCGGTCTGCCGTCCTGTCCGCTTTACTGCCTGACCTGCGATACGCTCGGCACGCTTTGGCTCGGCACAGAGGAAGGCGTTTACCTTTACGACGGAAAAAGCGAGTGGATCGCGCCGGAACAAAGCGGCGTCTTTCCCCGCTGTCCTGTAAAGCAACTCGCTTTCGGGAAGGAAAACGTTCTGCTGTCGACCGATTCCGGGCTTTACGCCGTTTCGGGGGAGGAGACCGCATGGTACTGCGAAGGCCGGTATCTCCTCGATAACCGCGTCAAGGCTGCGTTTTCGGACGGGGATACGCTGTATGTCGGCACAGGGGAAGGGATGTCCGTCCTCACGTTCATTCCGTCGACGCTGTCCCGAAAAGAAGAATACTACCGCTCTGTTGTACCGTTTTTTGACAGAGACGGATATGTGACAAGGCGCGTCGGCACGACGCCCGGCGATTTTTCGTCCGGACGGGTGCAGATCACGGATAACGATGGGCTGTTTTCCGCAGACTGGATCGTTTCCGAAAGCATCCGGTACGCCCTTACCGGGGACGCGGAAGCAAGGAACCACGCAAAACGCTCCATGGAAGCCCTTTGGAAGCTGGAAACGGTCTCCGGGATCCCCGGTTTTCCCGCCCGCGCGGTGCGCCGCCCCGGCGAAGAGGGCTTTGGCAACGGCCACTGCGAATGGCACCTGACAGCGGATGAACGCGGTCCCGTCGAATGGAAGGGGGAGACCTCCTCCGACGAACTGGTCGGGCATTTCTTCGCAAGCGCCTGGTACTTCGATCTCTGCGCGGACGAAACGGAAAAGAAAACGATCGCCGAAAATCTCGGCGCCATCCTGACGCACGTTCTGGAGCATGACTGGACGCTGCACGACGCAGACGGAAAACCGACCTCGTGGGCGCATTTCGGTCCGGACGACCTGAACGCCGACGAGTCGTGGAGTTGGGAAAAAGGCGGAAACGCTTTGGAGATCCTGTCGTTCCTTCTGATCGGCTATCACGTGACGGGGAATGCGGCCTATCTTGAAAAACGGCGCGAACTCATCAAAAAGCACCACTACGCGCTCAATATGCTCTGCTACAAAAAGGACGACGCGCATTCCAACCACATCGACGACCGGCTGACGGCGTACGTCGGCATTTGTCTCATCCGGTATGAGACGGACGAAGCCCTTCTGCGGCTGTACAGACTTGCGCTTCGCAGGCACTATTCATACATCCGGGACGAGGGCTACGTCTTCGCCGCGATCCTGTATTCCGCCGCAAACGGCACCGAAAGCGAAGGCGCCGTCATACGCCGCGCGCTGGCGGAATTCCCGTATGATCTCAGTTACTATAAAACGGATCTCTCGAAGCGCTGGGATTTCCGCTTTGAGGAACGCACGGCGCTTTTCGGAGAAGAGCCCCATTCCAAAACGCCGCTGCGCCGGCCTGAACGCCTGACGGAAGTCATGCACGACGGCGGGCGGGAATACCTCTGCAACACGGATTCCGCGATCCTCTCGCCCTGCTGCTGGCTCGTTTCCTACTGGACGGCGCGGTATTTCGGCCTCCTGACGGCTGAAGACTGACTGCCGCCTCATAATCCTTCTCTCTTCAGCATACGCTTGAGAGAGGTGAACGGTATGATCATCAGCATTGAGGAACTCTCGCGCAAGGAAGTCATCAACGTCGAATCCGCCGCAAGGATCGGCTTTGTCAGCGACATGGACCTGAACACGGACACCGGCGAAATCGTCTCGCTCCTTGTCCGCTGTCCCGGCGGCGTGTTCAGATCGCCCCCGCCGGTCAAGATCCTGTACAAGGATATCCTGAAGATCGGGGAGGAGACCGTTCTGGTCTCCAAGGTGTGTCCCGTCCCGGCTCCTGCCGGAAAACGCGGCATCCTCGGTCTTATCGGAAAATAAACATAAAAATTTACCCGTTTCGGGTGGAAAAAGAAAGGAACATTTGGTATGCTGAACGCTCCGCAGATGAAAAGACTCACCGACAAAATGCAGCGCTTTGCAGACAGCCTGGAAAGCCGGCTCTTTATTCCGGTCGGAAAAACGGAAAACGTGGAATACGCCGTCACGGACCGTCAGTTCCACCATCTCCCGGATGAACTGGACTTTCAGCCCGCGATCCCGGGTATGACTTGGGAAGGGGAAGGGAACTACTGCTGGTTCCACGGGTCCTTTACGCCCCCGGCAGAACTGGACGGCAAAAAACTGTTCGTCCGCCCGAAGATCGGCGGCTACGAAGCCCTTCTTTTTGTGGACGGCAAGGCTTTCGGTACCTTCAATACCAAAATCGTTTACACCGGCCACGGCAACCATTACTGCGACCTGCTCACCATGCATGCGAAAGCCGGCACGCCCATCGACGTCGCCATCGAGTATTACGCCGGGCACAAGTACTACGGCTGCCATCCGGGCGAGACGATCCGGCATAAGGATTTCGTCTATCCCTATGACGGCATCGAGATCTGCGTCAAGGACGAGGAGGTCAACGACTATTACTTCGATCTTCTGACCGTTTTGTCTCTGTATCAGGAGCTTGAACGCGGAGACTCTTTCCGGAAGGGCGAACTCGGAAATGCGCTGTACGAGATCTTCAGCCGGATGCCCCTGTCTTTGGACGACACGGACGAAGCGACCGTCCGCGCCGGGCTGCGGGAGACCGCGCCGATCCTCAAGGAAATGCTTTCCAAAAAGAACGGCGACGACAGCGGCTTTGCCGGCATCGTCGGTCATTCCCATATGGACACCGCATGGCTCTGGCACGTGGGCGAGACCATGAAAAAGTGCGCCCGCACCTATTCCAACCAGTTGGCGCTCATGGAGGAGTATCCCGAATACACCTTTGTCCAGTCCTCCGCCGCGCACGGCAACTTTATCCGCAAAAACGATCCCGAACTGTTTGAACGCATCCAGCAGAAGGTCAAGGAAGGCCGGTATGAGCCGAACGGCGGCGTCTGGGTGGAATGCGACTGCAACATCACCTCCGGCGAATCCATGATTCGGCAGTTTTTGTGGGGGCAGCGCTTTACGAAAAAGTATTTCGACTATACCTCCAACTGCTTCTGGCTGCCGGATACCTTCGGCTATTCCGCCGCCATCCCGCAGATCATGAAGGGCTGCGGCGTGGATTACTTCCTGACCACGAAGATCGGTTGGAACGACACCAATACCTTCCCCTACGATACCTTCTACTGGCAGGGCATCGACGGCACGAAGGTGTTCACCCATTTCAACACCACCCACCACTGGGCGGACGCCGAGGATATCTTCTCCCGCATCTGCAGCAAGGAGGACGGCATCAAGCAGCGCACCGTCACCAACAAGCGGATGCTGACCTTCGGCTACGGGGACGGGGGCGGCGGACCCCAGTTCGAGATGATCGAGCTGGCGCGCCGCTGCAAGGACAATGCCGGTATCCCGAAAACGGAATACAAGCGTGTGGGCGACTTCATGCAGGAGCTGGAGCGGGACTGCTTCGAGCCCAACACCTACCGGGGCGAGCTGTATCTGGAGCTCCACCGGGGGACGCTGACAAAC
>CAMVBD010000240.1 GCA_947165615.1 uncultured Clostridia bacterium
GCAACTGACAATTACACTTTACTTCATGACGGAACGCTTTCGTTTGTATTGAGAGGGCTTTCTCCCGCCGATACGGTCGAGATCATACTGGAAGGAACGGAGCATTTGAAGAACGCGTCGATCCGCGAACTGAAAATTGAACTTCTGTCAAAACTTCAGGGCAGCAATCTTGCAAAAAAACGTTATGAACGGCTGTTGGACGTCAAAAAAAGCACAACCGCTCCGTCAGAACTGAAAAACGCATTTGAGGAACTTAACGCCCTGTGGCAGGAATGATTACGGGTCTTTGCTCGTATTCCGTCCGACCGCCAAACGGCGCAGGTCTGCTCAGATCGTAGAGTTTTCCCGAAAGCGCGTCGAGATCCCGCTCGGGACACAAAGGCGCTTCCGAAAGATTCATCACAACGGGAACGGCGCTGCGATTCCGGATCTCCCGCAGCAGCTTCCTCCCCTCTTCGTTTGCACCCAACACTCTGATATAGGGCTGTTCTCGTTCGAGATCAGCCTTTTTTATGCCTAAAACGGCGGAAATCAGCGCTTGTCTGATTCTGGCGTGTGTGAACCTTTTTGTCTTTACAAGGTCTGCCAAGGCGTAAAGGTCTGTGCTTGCGAGGATCCCTTTGTACAGTCTGTTTTCAAAGCCCTCCGTGACGCCGTTGATACCGGAAAGCGATTCTCTTGACAAGTCAAGCAACCGTCCGTAGGCGAGATCGGACCATTTCTTTTTGTCGACTAAGGCGCCGCCGTTCATTCCTGTCTTTAGGATTTCAATCGTCTTCTCCGGGCAAAATGACTGCCAAATCGGGTCGCCCGCGTAAAGGAATTCTCTTACCGTTTTACCGCTGGCGTATCTGCCGAAAGTCTTTACGTCGTTATGCTGCGCTGCATTTCGTTCCACCGCGAAACAGTCGCAGTCAAGACCGAATCGTTTTGCCGCGAGGAGATATTCCATTGCAAGCACATTGTTCGGATCTTTCAGGACTTCGGATAATTCTTTATCCGTCTCTCTTACGATCGCCTGCACTGCGTACGGAAACGGCACGCGCGATTCAGCGGAATACTCTGCGATTTTTGATTGGACGTCAGGGGCAGAGATGAGATTTGCCGTTTTATCGAGATTTATAACGGAAGTTGACGCCCCAAAAGACAATGTCCCGGTCAGCCCGCTGTTTTTGATTGTGCGGATCGCCCCCTCGGCAAACCTTCCCGCTCCGGATAAAACGTATTTGACAGGGTTTTCCAAAACAAGATCCGCGCCGCAGGACAGGGCCATTTCCGTACGCATATGTTTTGAACACATGGCTATGTCGCCGCGCTGCACAAAATTACCGCTGAGAATCACTACGATAGGCTTTGCACCCGCTTCTTTTGTAACACTCAGATGTCGGAGATGACCGTTATGGAAAGGATCATATTCGGCGATAACAAAGGCGATGGTCCGCATTCTGTCAACTTCTTTCAAAAGGGTCTTGAAAAATCTCACGTTCCTGTATATAATAAATGAGATCTTTGGATTTTTCAAGTAAATTCTTATCGGAGGTTCAATATGAAAGTTCTTGTGATCAACTGTGGCAGCTCCTCTCTCAAATATCAGCTCATCGACATGGAGACCGAAGCGCTTCTTGCCAAGGGTATTTGTGAACAGATCGCTTTTGATAACAGTCAGTTCACCCATACCGTTCCCGGCGCTCCGGAGAAGAGCTGCAAACGTGAAAACAGAGAAATGAAAAACCACAGCGAAGCGATCCGTTTGGTTCTCGATACGCTTGTCAGCACGGACCGCGGGGTCATCTCGTCCATGAAAGAAATCAGCGCCGTCGGCCATCGCGTGCTGCACGGCGGTGAGAAGTTCAATGGTTCTGTTCTTGTAAACGACAAGGTCAAAGAGGCGATCCGTGAGTGCTTTGATCTCGGCCCGCTCCATAATCCCGCCAATCTGATGGGTATTGAAGCGTGTGAGGAGATCATGCCCGGCGTCCCGCAGGTTGCCGTTTTTGATACCGGTTTCCATGCAACGATGCCCGATTACGCTTATATGTACGCGCTCCCCTATGAGCTTTACGAAAAATACCACATCCGCCGTTACGGTTTCCACGGCACTTCGCACCGTTTTGTTTCCAAACGCTGCATCGAACTGCTCGGCGGTAAAGCCGAAGGCACGAAGATCGTGACCTGCCATCTCGGAAACGGCTCTTCCATTTCCGCTGTTCAGGACGGGAAATGCCTTGACACCACGATGGGCGTCACACCCCTGGAAGGCATTATTATGGGTACGCGCTGCGGTTCCATCGATCCGGCTATCATTCCCTTCCTTATGAAAAAGGATCCCGACCTGACCGCTGATAAAATCGACAAGCTTATGAACAAGCAGTCCGGTATGCTCGGCGTTGCGGGCACCGCTGACAACCGCACGATTGAAGCGAGAGCCAAAGAAGGCGACGAACGCGCGAAACTTGTGGATTCCATGCTTTGCCATCAGCTGACCAAATATATCGGCGGCTTTGCCGCTGCCATGGGCGGGATCGACGCCGTAGTCTTTACGGGCGGCATCGGCGAGAACAACCCGCAGTACCGCACAAGAGTCGCTGAAAAACTCCGTTTCCTCGGCACTGAGATCGACGAGGAAAAGAATCACGTCAGAGGCGAGGAGATCGAGATCTCGGTTCCCGGCTCCAAAGTCCGTCTGTTTGTGATACCGACAAACGAAGAACTGATGATCGCGGAAGACACCAAAGAGATCTGCGAAGCGCTGTAAAACACAGGTATATACAAAAGATCCGACAGACTGATCTGCCGGGATCTTTTTTTCTAATGGTTTTGCGCGAAATAATTTGCGATACCATCTGTCAGCCCCTGCGCGAGCCACATTTGCGTGTTGTCGTTCGTCAAAATGGCGCCTTCAACCGGATTTGTCATAAATCCCGTCTCGACCAAAACAGCGGGACACTGGTTCATGCGTGTAACAAAGAACGGATAATACTTGATGGACTTGTCTATCTTACTGTAATTTGTATCCCCGGGATGGTAGATATACGTTTTATAGACATTTGCCAGCGACTGATTGATACAATCCGCAAGTGGCATGGAATAAGGCCTGAAATAGAAAGAATGCGTACCTGCGTCGGATGTGTTTGTCGTACCGTCACAGTGGATACTGACAAAAATATCCGGGTTATACAGACGAATCATTTCCGTGCGTTCTTCCAGCGTAAAGGACGTATCGAGCACGCGGGACATAATGACGGTTGCCCCCCTGGATTCCAGCATTTCTTTTGCTTTCAGCGCAATAGACAGCGTTACGGTCTTTTCTGCGACAGAATTGTTTGCCAGCGACGTTCCGGTCATATACCAGCCGCCATGCCCGGCGTCCAAAAGAATCGTTTTCCCTGCGAGAGACCCGTCGGAATGCTTTTTGAAGGAAAGAACAAGATGCCCGTATGCATCACGGCATACGTCATATCCGTAGAATTGACCGACTTTCTTAAGGTAGAGCCGCA
This sequence comes from uncultured Clostridia bacterium, assembly GCA_947165615.1. GTDB lineage: Bacteria > Bacillota > Clostridia > Oscillospirales > Acutalibacteraceae > RUG806. The sequence goes on from CAMVBD010000240.1 coordinate 3,498, forward strand.
GGATCAGATTCTCGCCCTGCGTATATATTTCTCCTTTGGAGAACGGTGAACTCTGCGAAAAAACAAGTCCTTCGGAATTGAGGAACGTATCCGTGTAATGAAACGTAACGTCAACGTATTCCGCAGTGAATGAGGAGATGTTGAAATGATAGGAATCGTATCCGGAGTGGTAACTCTGCGGAAGACATTGCAGGTTAACAGGCACAAACCAATCCGTATTCAAAAGGATGTCCGTATGCGTGGGAGCGCTGTCATCCACCT
>CAMVBD010000241.1 GCA_947165615.1 uncultured Clostridia bacterium
CCGAAGCGGCCGCCGCCGCGATCCGCCACGCCTACGCCCACAAGCACGGCGACCCCGATCATGATGAGGGTGGAAACGCCGGAGCCCGCGAGAATCATGTAACTCTCCTCCCCGCCGCCGAAGTGGAACTGGCGGGTCAGGAGCGACAAAATAAGGCTGGACGCGGTGACGGAAGCCGAGACCAAAACGATGAAGATCATGCCGCCGAGGACCTTGCGCTTGACGGTCCCCTCATAAAACACAAAGAGGATCGCGATCAGCGCCGCGCTTTCGACGGCGTATTTCGGCACGCCGGTGAGGAGCCCCCGCTCCTGCAATACGATCATGACGGCGGCAAGCGCCACAAACGGCAAAACGTCCAGTCTCTTGCGTTTGAGCCGGTACGTATAAAAACTTCCGGCGAGGATGTAAGCCAGAACGATCTCGAACACGGACGAAAAGATGCGCGCCGTGTGGAAGAGGATATTCTGATACTGAGAGGCGATAAAATCAAGCATACCTTTACCTGAGCGCCCAAAGGAAGGCTTCGTTGGTTTCTTTGGCGCGGTGTTTGCTGACCGGGACGTTCACGGCGTCGGACAGCGTGACCTCCCCCTGCCCCATGGACGTGATTTTGAGGGCGTTAATGAGAAACGACTGGTGGCAGCGCACGAAATCGTGGCGTTTTAAGGTCTCCTCCACGGCGTCGAGTTTGCCGTAGAAGCTGTACGCCCGCTCGCCGACACAGTGGATCAAAATCTTGCGCTTGTCGCTTTCGAAATATAAAATATCCTTGATCGGGACCCAAACCGTTTTTGCGCCGGCCTGAAACGAAAAGCGCACCTCGTCCGCCTTTGTCAGTTCCTTGAGGCAGTCGCGGAACACGCCCGCAAAGCCGTTGACAAGATCTGGCTTCAGAAGATAGCGGAACGCGCGGACCTCGTACCCCGAAAAAACGAACTCGGCGGAGGCGGTCACAAAGACCAGCATGACGTCCTTGTCGACGGCGCGGATGCGCTTGGCAGCGGTCAGCCCGTCAACGCCGGGCATGGTGATGTCGAGCAGCAGCAGGTCGAAGTCCGCTTTTCCGCTCTCGTACAAAGCGCAAAGACTCTCGCCGTCGGCAAAGGTCTCGACCTTGCCGTCCAAGTCCTCGGCTGCCAGCGTATCGTAGATCCTGCCGGAGAGGTATTCGCGGACCTCCTTTTCGTCGTCGCAGACGGCAAACTTAAGCATGATCGGCCTCTCCCTTCTTTTTGCGGAAGATCACGAGTTTGGAGGCAAAATAATTGAAGACGACGTTGACGACGGCAGAGAGGATCTTGGGGATCCAGTACCCGCCGAGAAGCTTCTGCAGCCCGGCAAAAAGCAGGAGTTCAAACAGCACGAGGGACAGCGCTCTTGCCCCGACAAAAGAGACGATCTCACGCGTGAGTCCCCCGGCGGATCTTTCTTTGGACTCAAAAACAAACAGTTTATTGGTAATGAATGCGAAAACGACGGCGGCGACCCAGCCGACGGTGTTGGTCAGATACGTCCACAGAATATCGAGTTTGCCGACCGAAAACAGAACGTACTCCTCGTATTTGACGTCCGGCGCCCACAGGGCGGGGAGTTTGTTCATGATCCAGCAGGCAAGGAAATTGACGAGCGTGGTCATGACGCCGAAAAAGAGATAGGACACGATCTCATACTCCAAAAGCTTATGGATCGCGGGGATCGCGTACAGTTTTTTGAAAACGCCGACGGAGCAGATCTTATCCCGCAGGCCCTCGTACCATTTTTTCAGTTTCATACGGTTTCATGTTCCTTAAAGCAAAGAATAATATATTCGGAAATAGTATAACAGACCTTGCTTTTTTTTGCAACCTTGTTTATAATAATAAAAAAGAAAAAGCGAAAAAAGGAGCCAAACCCCTATGCGGCTGGATAAATTTTTAAAGGTTTCGCGGCTTGTCAAGCGCCGTACCGTGGCAAACGAGCTGTGCGACGCCAAGCACGTGGAAGTCAACGGCAAGATCGCGCGCGCTTCCTACGAAGTCAAGGTCGGCGACGTGATCGCCATTCAGATGGGCGCGAATCAGACCAAAGCAAAGGTGACCGACGTCAAGGAATACGCCACCAAAGACAACGCCGCCACCATGTACGAACTGATCTGACGACGGAAGGAGTTTTCTTTTGAAGCATGATATCGACCTGTCGGCGCAAAACGGGACCGCCGAGGAACCGGAGACCGAAGAGACTCAAGAACCGAAAAAAACGGGCAAAAAGAACGTCGCCGTCAGGACCACGGCGCTGACGCTCCTTTTGTGCCTGATGCTGGGGCTTTGCGGCGGCGCCGCGGGGGCCGTTCTCATCCTGCGCTTTTTTCCGGCGGGAGAGACGCAGACCGACGAACACCCGGTCGTCGCGCCGGGCGTTGTAAACGTGCTGCCGCCCGAGACCGAACCCGCCGAGGACGCGTCCGGAGATGAGCCCGCCGACCTGCCCCCCGTTTTGGCGCCCGGACAGATCTACGCCATGGCCGTCCCTTCCGCCGTCGGCGTCAAAGCGACGAGGACGCAGGAGACCAAGGGCTTTTTCGGCAGGGTCAGCAAAAAAGACGTTACGGCGACCGGCTCCGGCTTTGCCGTAAAAGAGGGCGGGTATCTGGTGACGAACGCCCACGTCGTCAAGGACGCGCACACGATCAAAGTCACCGTGTACAACGGCGCGGAATATGACGCCGAACTCATCGGCACGGACCCCGCGGACGACGTTGCGGTGCTGAAGATCGACCTGCCGCTGCCGGCGGTCACCTTTGGCTCGAGCGCCGCCCTCGGCGTCGGCGACCCCGTATTTGTGGTCGGGAACCCCCTGTCGGACCTTGCCTACACCTTTACGAACGGCATTGTCAGTTACAAAAATCGCGTGATCCTCGGCGCGAACGGCACGCCCATCAATACCTTCCAGACCAACGCCGCCATCAACGAAGGGAATTCCGGCGGCCCGGTCTTCGATCAATACGGTCGGCTTGTCGGCATTTCCACCGCCAAATACTCCGCGACCTCCATTGAAGGCCTCGGCTTCTGCATTCCGATCGACGGCGTGTTAGACGCGATCGGGGAACTCATTGAAACCGGAAGCGTGTCGGCAAAGCCTTTCCTCGGGTTTTCCGCCGAGACCGTTTCCAAAGCCATGATGAGCGACAAGGGCCTGCCCGCGGGCTGCTTTGTGGTCGCGGTGGAGGACGGCTCCCCCGCCTCCGACGCCGGCATTCTGTCGGGCGACGTGATCGTGCAGGCGGACAAAAGTCCCGTTGCGAACGTCAAAGCCCTTTCCGCCGTCGTCAGCGGCAAAAAGACCGGCGACGCCATTGAACTCAAAATCAATCGCGGCGGCGCGTCCCTTGTCTTTACGCTGACGTTTTCCGACGGCAGTTTTGCCGCCGCAAGAACGCAGTACGATTATGTGATCGACTATTGACGAAATCCACGCAGACGAATAACAGCCCCTCGCTTCGGCGAAGGGCTGTCTTTTTATTTTTTCAAAAACTCCCCGTTTTCGTAGCCCTGCACGGACTTGTCCGTTTCGGCGTTTTCGAGGCGGATGCGCGTCCACGCGCAGTACAGCGGGCTTTTTTCGACGGTGCAGAAGCGCCGTCCGAGTTTTTTGGCGACGGCGGCGGTCGTGCCGGACCCGGCGAAGGGATCGAGCACAAGGTCGCCGGGTTTGGAGGACGCGAGGATGAGTTTTGCGAACAGT
>CAMVBD010000242.1 GCA_947165615.1 uncultured Clostridia bacterium
CGGGAAATGGGAAACGCGCGTCCGCCGGCAAAAACCACGCATTCGACAAGCCGGACGCGGCTCTTGTTCAGGACGGCGGCAAGTTCTTTGACAAGCGCGCGGTCTTCGTTGGTGGGCGGGGCAAAGCTGCCGGCGCCGGCGTAGGCGATCACAACAGCCGAAGCGTAGGTCTGCGCAGCCTCGCGCGCGACGGCGACAAGGCGGGCGCGGGGCGTTTCGGTCTCCACGCGCAGATCCGCGGTCTTGAGGACCCGGTCAAGAGAATCGAGCGACACGACGAACAGATTTTTGTTGGAGCGCCCCCGAAACCAGTCCTCGCAGAGCGTCAGAATGGCGTCCGTGTCCCCGAGGGTGCGCCCGCCGTCGCCGTAGTCGTCGATATAGCGGGTGCACAGCGCGTGGACGGTTTTTAAGAGCCCAACGGACCCCGGACCGATGCGCGGCAGTTTAAGGAGCTCCTCCTCCGACGCGGCAAGGACCTCCGGCAGCGAGCCGCAGGCCTCGATCGCCCGGTGCGCGGTCTCGTTGGTATCTGCCCGCGGGATGGAGGAAAACAGCAGCATTTCGAGCAGCTCGTGGTCCTCCAGACAGTCCACGCCGTAGTCCAGCGCCTTTTTCCGAAGCCGGGACCGGTGGTTTTTATGCAGATTCGGGTCGCGCGGGTAAGAGGGCATAACAACGGGTCCTTTCCTGTTCTTTGAAAAGCAATATATCATACAGAAACGGTTTTGTAAACCGATTTTCAATTAGTAGAATGCATTTTTAAAGACCAAACAACGACCAAAAATCGAAAGGAAAAACCGTCTTAAAACTGTATCCCCTGAATCGCGTTTTCATACAAAAACGTTTTCAGCTCCTCATCCGCTCCCGTATCATAAAACGCAAGCAGAAGCGTGTTAAACCGTTCCATGTGCTTATCCGTGATCGTGAGGATTCCCGCGCCGGAGGATACAAGCAGTTTATTCGCAAGCGTCCTGCTCGTGCGCTTGTTGCCGTCCCAAAAGAATTGACCGCGAGCGCCCCAGCAGAACAGTGACAGCGCCTTCCCCGTTACGGTATCGTCTGACGCAAGGATCGCGTTCAGCTCCTTTTCGACCGTCTTTTCCTCCGGGATCGGCGGTTCGTAATCGGTTCCGGAGATCGCAACCGTTCCCGTGCGGAGTTTTCCCCACTCGAGCGCCTCGTTTCGTGCGATATAAGCATTGAGTCTGCACATGTAGTCCAGCGTAACAGGCGCTTCGACCGTATCGAGCAGGAAACGCCAAGCGTCTCGCATATTCAGGATCGCCTGAATATCGTCAAGACGCACGTCCGGCACGTTGACGCCGCCAAGGATCGTTTTTGTCTGCGGAAAAGTTACAGCCCGGTTTTCCATCCGCATCCCGCAGTAGACGTTTTCATCCCATTTCTTTTTGGCAAGAAAAACGCTCTGCTCCGGCGTCAGGTGGTATTGATCTTCAAACAGCATTTTCAGCGCTCCTTTCATTTGGGAATTGTCGATAAAATCGAGTGGCGAGACTTGCCCGGGTGCTTCGCACACCGGCACGCACGCGGGCTAATGAAAGCGTCACCGGCGCTTTCATTCCGGCTTCGCCGTCGCCCTGTTCAAGTCTCGCATAGGTTATAAGCAAATGAGGGTACCAACGGTACCCTCATTTGTATGGTCCGAGTGGCGAGACTTGAACTCACGGCCTCTTGACCCCCAGTCAAGCGCGCTCCCAACTGCGCCACACCCGGATACTGTTCTCTGTCGAACAAGCATAGGTATATTAGCACAGTTATCCTAAAAATGCAAGTCTTTTTTGTGCTTTTTAAAAAATTTTTTTACAGCACTTTCCTACTTGTTCTCATTTCCGGTGTTTTTCGGTTTTGGACATGAGGTTTCGGAGGGGCACACTCGCGCCCTGCGCTGGATTTTGCCACACTTTGTCACACAAATCGCTATTCTTCTATTATTTCAAATAGTTTTGGCGGGAATAAATACCCAAGCAATTCTTCGTCATCATCCCCACAGTCAGGAATAATCCGATACCATCCTTTTTCAACGGAAAGCACTTCATAGATTTTTCCATTCGTCAATATTAACTTCTCTGTTTTTCCTATATATTTAACTTTCATCTTTGATAATGCCGAAAACAGAAAAGCAACAAATGATACTTTTGGGCTTCCAAAAGCTTGTTGCTTTACTTAGGGGAACACTTGTTGACTGTTTAATTGGGTTTGTCCGAAATTTTTTTATTATGATTATTTTTTTATTGTAAATTTACCTTGCTTATATTGATCTAAAACATAATCTATAAACTCTTGGCTTAACGGCATATTATAATTTACAAAATGATAAATGTCTTTGCCTTCCCACCAAAAAGTACCCGAACAAAAAACACTATTGCAATAATCTGTTTGTTTTTGTTTAACTTCATCATAAAAACCTGCTGTGGTTGACAAATAAGGGCGAACAATTACTCTTGTTAAAAAATACTTTATTATTTCATATTCACGAATTCTTTCATCGGATGAAAACAAATCGGTTCCCCGTTTAATGTCCTTCATCTGGCTTAAATCTGATATTATCATCATCTTTCATCCTTTCCAATTTATGATTAAATGGTTTGAAGTCTTCATCTGTTAATTCCCTCCCAGTATAAGAATATAAAGGATTCAAAGCTTCCCGCTTTTTTCTTCTTCTCTCCGCTTTGATTTTACAGAAACACCGGCCGGGCCTTGAGAGAATCAGGCGGAATTCCAATCGGTGTTTTTTCCGAAGAAACGCCGACGCGGCTTTTCCGTGCCGGCGCGTTCTTTCCGTTTTGACGCGGAACAGGCCGAGCCGGTAATCGTTCAGAACGAAGGCGATGAAATCGGGGTCCAGCGGCATATGATAGGTATAAAAATGATATAAGTCCTTCTGCGTCCAGTAAAAGCCGCCCTCCATAAAGCTTCCCCAGCCGCAGTACGGACCTGTGCGGATCTCCTCCCCCGTTATTTCATCCGTCGGGTACCCCAGCATGCCCGCGACGGCATCCGGCCACTTTTTTTGAGAAAAGAAGGCATCCAGAATCTCAAAGAAGGGACTTTTTTCGGCGCCGCGCCAAACGACCGGCTCACAGCGGATCGTGCGTAGCGTTCCTTTTGACGTCTGTTTAACGGACATGCGGACCCCTCCTTCTGTGTTATCATACCACGGACGGCAAGTGTTGTCAAATCGGAGAGCACGAAAAAAGCCCCGGGCGCCTGTATGGGGCGTCCGGGGAAAAGGTGAAATGGGGGCGCAGCGGGAAAAATGCGGGCATTCCGCAAAACCCTTATGGCTCGTACACGGCGCCGACGAAGAGGGGCTGGAAGTCGGCGGAGACCAGTGCGAAGAGGAAGGGCCGGTCGACGGTAAAGTCGATCTCGAGGTCGGGCGGCGGCGCGGCGCCCGCAAGTTCCATTTGCGTATAGGCCGCGGCGGAGACGCCCTCCTCGTCAATGGTGACCCTTGCGGCGTGCTCGATTTTGCCGACGCAGGACGTCGCTTTGAGCGCCTCGTTTTCGGGCGTGGCGGCAAACAGCGGGCTGAAATCCGCTGCACCGGGGGTAAAGAGCTCTCCGAGGCCGAGGGTCGTGAGCGCGGCTTTCAGGTCGGCGTCCGACGAAACGTCAAATTTCGGGACAGACAGATGCACGACGGCGTCGTTTTTCATTTGTGTCCAATATACAGAGGTCGGCAGATAATAGCCG
>CAMVBD010000243.1 GCA_947165615.1 uncultured Clostridia bacterium
GGCGCGAGCCGTGGCGCGACTTTGGGCGCCGAAGTAGTCGTAAGCAGCGCGACGGGCACCCGTGCTGCCAGTGATCTCGGTATCGGACTGGGAAGAAGTGTTCAGCCAGTCGATGGTGGCGGGAGCAGTCTGGAAGGTCAGGTTGTAGACCTTGTTCAGCTCGTGGCCCTTGCTGGTCAGGTAACCGGCGGGATCATAGGTGCCTTCGCCGCCGAGAGCCTTGGTCCACTGATCCATGAGGTCAGCTCTTTCTTCCTTGGTGATCAGATCGTTGGAAATAACGAGACCGAAGAATCTGTCTTCGTCATTGCCCCAGTTCGCGTAAGGAATGGTGTGAGGAGCGGCATGGGTGATCGCGAACGCACCGCCCTGGGTGGTGGTCGGAACCATGACGGCAGAGTCAAGCAGATAAGCCTCAGCCTTTGCGAACAGGACGAATCTCTCGTCGGTGCTCTCCGCGGCCAGAGCCTTATTCATGTACTCGCCGTAACCGCCAAGCACGTGCTCGTACACGTCCTCGTCTTTCAGACGCGCATAGTTGCCGTCTTCACCCTTGAAATCCAGGTAAGGAGTTTCGGGAGCAGCCGGCTCGGTGCTCGGTTCACCGCTCTGGGACTCGTCGGGAGCCTTGGTGGAGCCTTCGCCGTCATTGTTGCCGCAGGCAGCAAGAGCGAACACCATCGCGAGCGCGAGAAGGAGAGCAACGATCTTTGCGAATTTCTTGCTCATTGGTAGTTTCCTCCTAAGAAATATTTTGCTGCCGCACAGGATAATTTATGCGGCAACGCCTTTTAAATACAGGTCGCCCCGTATTAAAAGATACCTGATTCTAACATATAAACCACTAAATATCAAGATTTTTTGTGAAAAAAATTCTCCGCAAAAAGTTACTGATTTGTAACTTTTTACGGAAAATCTTACTGTATTTTGTGCACCTTGTGACAACTTTTATAGTATTTTTCAGGTTTTTTAACGGTGTCTTTCACAAAATATCTAAATATCAATTAGTTGAACTAATGATTATTATTACAAATCAGCATTTTGATAAAGGATGCCCGTCCCCCGTCCCCGACGGGATTAGCGACAAAGTCCCTTTTTCTGTCACACGGAGACGGACTTCTTCCGGAACCGCGTCCCCGAGCAGCAGGAGGGAGAGCGGCGTTTCGACTTCCTTCAGGATCATCCGGCGCACGCTTCTTGCGCCGGACCCGGCTTTGACGGCGCGTTTGGCGAATACGTCTGCCGCCGCCGGATCAAAGAGCAGCCGCGTACCGGTTTTACCCGCCCGGTCGGAGAGGTCCGAAAGCGTTTTTCGGGCGATCTTTGTCAAAGCGGCAAGGTCCGGCGGCACAAAGACGACGACCTCGTCCACGCGGTCCAAAAATTCCGGCGGCAGCAGAGACAGAAGTCTTTGACGGACTTCGGACGCGCCGGCGTCCTCCCCGGGGGCTCCGGAAAAGCCCGGCGTGCGGCCCCGTCCCGCCGGCAGATTGGAGGTCATTATTATAATAGTATGTCGGCAGTCGGCTTCCTCGCCGTCCGGGGAGCGGACGGTCCCCTCTTCCAGCAGGCGCAAAAGTTCCGGATAGATGGCCGGATGCGCTTTTTCGAGTTCGTCGAACAGTAAGACCGTGTAGGGGTTCTTTTTGACTCTTTTGAGCAGGGTCTCCCCTTCCCCGTACCCGACGTATCCGGGCGGCGCGCCGAAGAGTCCCGAGGCGGTATGGCTTTCCCCGTACATGGAGAGATCCGTCACGATCACCGCGTCCCGGCTGCCGAAGACGGCTTCGGCCAAAGCGTAAGCGGTCAGCGTTTTGCCGACGCCGGGCTCCCCGCAGAACAAAAAGGATGCCAGCGGCCGCCGGGGGTCGGACAGCCCGGTACGCGCGCGGCGCACGGCGGCGGCAACGGCGGCGACGGCGGCTTCCTGGCCGATGACGGTCTCGGACAGCCGCGCTTCCAGCGCGCGCAGGCGCTGCCGTTCTTCGCGCAGCAGTTTTTTGACCGGCACGCCGCTGACGTCGGCGGCGACGTTTTCCACGTCCTGTACCGTGACCGTATCCCCGCGCCCCGCGGACGAAAGGACGGCGCAGGCTTCGTCCATCAGGTCGATGGCCTTGTCGGGCAAAAAGCGATCCGGCAAAAAGCGGACGGACAGGCTGACGGCGGCTTCGAGCGCCGCGTCCGAGATCGTGACGCCGTGAAAGCGCTCGTACTTTTCTTTTAAACATTTTAATATAGCCAGACACTTTTCGGGGGACGGCTCCGAGACGCGGACCTGTTGAAACCGCCGGGACAGCGCCTTGTCCTTTTCGACGGTCCGGCGGTACTCGTCGGACGTGGTGGCGCCGATGAGACGGATCTCGCCGCGCGACAGGGCGGGCTTTAGGATATTGGCGGCGTCCACGGCGCCCTCTGCCGAGCCCGCCCCCATCAGATTGTGGACCTCGTCGATGAACAAAATGACGTCCCCGCCGCGCACTTCGTTCAGGACGTCGCGGATGCGCTCCTCAAAATCGCCGCGGTATTTCGCGCCGGCGACCATGCGGTTGAGTTCCAGAGAAATGAGTTTTTTGCCGGAAAGCGCCGGGGGCAGATCGCCCGTCTGCATTTTCAGCGCCAGCGCCTCCACGATGGCGGTCTTGCCGACGCCCGCCTCCCCGATGAGACAGGGGTTGTTTTTGGACCGGCGGCAGAGGATGCGCACGACGCGCCCGAGTTCCGTCTCCCGCCCGTGCACGGGGTCCAGCCGCCCGGCGGCGGCAAGCGCGGTCAGGTCCGTGCCGTATTTTTCGAGGGCGGACTCGCCTTTTTTCTTTTCCGCCGCGCCGAAAAACCCCGCCGTTCCGGCGGAGAGGCTGAGAAGCAGGCTTGACGGCGACGCGCCGAGTTCCGCAAGCAGTTTTGTCCCGGCGGCGCGCCGGTCCTTGAGCATCGCCTGCAAAAGATGCCCGGTGCCGGCCTTGACGTCCTCGGCCTTTGCGGCGGACAGCGCCGCCGTCAGGACGGCTGTCAGACGCGGTGTCAGGTCCTTTTCGGTCAGGGTCGTGGGAATGCCCGCGCCCATTTGCAGGCGCAGGCGCGCTTCGGCGGCGTCCCGCCGGACGCCGGCGTTTTTGAGCAGGACGCCCGCGACCCCCGCGTCGGACGTGAGCGCCAGAACAAGATGCTCGGTGCCGACGTAGGTATGCCCGAGATCCGACGCGAGCGAAACGGCGGCGTTGAGCGCCGCGTCCGCCTTCGGCGTAAAACCGGTAAAGGAATAGGTCATGGAGGAACTCCTTGCTGGCTGATGAAACTGTGGAATAAAATAAAAGAAAAAAGATAAAAGATAAAAGATGAAAGATAAAAGATGAAAGATAAAATTCGGAAGGACTCCGTCCTTACCGGATCGGAATGCGGCGGACGGAGACCCTTTGCTGAGAGGGGGTCGAGGCTGCGGGGCGTCGAGGACGCCGCCCCCTACCACGAATTTCCACCGGCGACCCGCGCCCCCCTGACCTCTGGTCTCCAAAAAAATAAGCAGCGCCCGAAAGCACTGCTTAAAGTATACGGCAAATGCTGCCGTTTCATTCGGTTTTTTCACCAAAGAGTTTTTGGCGGACGATTTTTGCGCGCAGGGCGTCCCGGCGGACGGCGGGGATCTTTTGTCCGGCGAGCGTGTTGACGCTGGCCGGGAAGAGGTTGACCATCAGATCCGTAAGCACCGGAAGCGGGAAC
>CAMVBD010000244.1 GCA_947165615.1 uncultured Clostridia bacterium
TTTGTAAGCCGTTCGCCGAGGTACGCAGCGAAGGTCGTGTCGCCTCGACCCGTTCTGCCGGCGAAGGAGCGCGAGCGGATGGGGCAGGTGAACGTCTTCCCGTCCGCGTACAAAAGCACCTCGGTGTTGTGGGTGATCAGGATCTCCTTTGCGCCCCATTCGTGCAAAAGCGCCGCGGCAGACGCGCGGTCGGTCGTCCCGGTCAGGATCTCGGCCTCGGCGGCGTCTGTTTTAAGAAAATCAATGTAGGGCAAAAGGGTTTTCTTTTCTTCCCAATCCGCAAAATACATGCTCCCGCCGTCCGCGGCGTTGACGTGGCGAAGGTAGCCCTGCACGTCCACGGCGACCTTCCCTTGTTTGGACAGAAAGGGGATCATGTCCGGTGTGTAATCCCCGAACACAAGCCCTGCGAGCTGATAAACGTCCGCGTGGACGGACGACGGGATATCATCCGGCTGAAACGCCTCGCCCCGCGCGGCGCAGACCGAACGGCGGCGCTCCTTGTCCGGCGTCAGATACGTGTTCTCCATGCGGGTCGTGGTTTTGCCCGGCAGCGCGAATACGCGCTCCGGCGGCAGCGTCAGCTCCCGAATAAGATCCATGTCCTCCGGCGCGGTTTTTGTCACGACGGCGGCCCTGTACCCCAGCGCCTCAGCCGCCGCGCTCGAATACAGCACGGCGCCGCCCGCGCGGAATTCGGTGTGACCCAGATGGTCCGTGTTTTTATCGCGGCAGATGTGCCCGATCATCAAAAGATCAACGTTCATTCCCGCGTCTCCTTATACGTAAAACTGTTCGTAACCGACCACTTTGAAAAAGTAAACCTTAAAGCGCTTTTCGTCCCGCGCTTCCAAAAAGGTCCCGTTGACTTTCAGCAGTTTATTGCCGGTCTTCAGGTCAAAGTTGACTTCATCGTAATGCAGATCTTCGCAGACGTCCGGGGTAATGATTTCGATGCGGGCGGAATCCTCCCCGTCTTTCCGGATCGAAAAATTGATGGCGCTTATCACTTTACCGTTTGCTTTCAGTTCTTCAAAGCGTTCCGGCCCTTTTTTCTTTTTCTTGTCTTTTTTTCTGAACAGCATAAAATCACCGGTTTTTATTATACCTGTGCGTCTTCCGGTTGTCAAGAAGCAAGCCCGACCGACACAAAAAAGCCCCGCGTCTGCGGGGACCTGTTTTTTCATCGGAAGTTTTTATCTGCTCTTTCTTTTCTCTGCGGCGTCGGACTCCGATTTCCGGTGCAGATACTTTTCTTTCGTCGCCTGTCCGCCTCTGAGGTGCCGCTGGGCTTTGTTGACGTCCAATATGTCTCTTACGTCCTGCCACAGCGAAAAATCCACTTCGCGGAGTTTGACCGCCACATCCGTATGTACCGTGCTTTTCGAGATCCCAAAGGCTTTGGCGGCGGCGCGTACGGTCGCTTTGTTTTCCACGATATAAGTCCCGAGTTCTCTGGCTCTGTCAGTCCCGAGTTTGAGCATAGTCTGTCTCCTCTCCATTGATTCAGTGAAAGAATATGAAGGGGAGTCCGCAATTATGACTCTCGGCGGATTCGTCAAATCCATGTTGCAGTTTTTGTAAAACTGTGATATAGTAAATCCGTACGGCAGCCCTGCCGTCGCTTTGAATCCCGAAAGGAGACTTCTTTTATGCAGCAGAGTAAGAATAAAATCCTGATCGGCGTCCTCGCCGGTCTTGTCGTGATCCTGCTGGTTGCCGTCGCGTTCCTGCTCGGCAAAAACGCGGGACAGACCAATCCGCCGGCCGTATCCGATCCGCCCTCCGCTTCCGGCGCGCCCGAAGCGCCCGCCTCCGTTGTCCCGGGGCAGGAAACCGGCACGGCGACCCCCGCCGACTCCGCGACGACGGACTCCGGCGCGAATACAAACCCCGCTCCCGCCGTGACCGTTCCGGCGCCGGGCACCGATTTCGCGCCCGTTGCTGGCGTCCCGAAAAACCTGATCGTGGATATGACCTCCGGCAGCCTTACGGTCGTGCCGGGCACGGCATTTGACGTCAGGTATGACGACAGCGTCATCCGTATGACCAACGACGGTGAAACGCTTATGCTTTCCAACGTCCATTCGGACCCCTCCGCTTCGCAGCGACGCAAAATGGATGTCACGCTCACGCTTCCGTCCGGCCACCTGTTTGACAGCGCAAACGTCACACTCGGCGCGGGAAAACTTACCGTGCGTTCTTTGGCGGCAAAAACGCTGAAAATGGAACTCGGAGCGGGCAGCACGGATGTTGACTCCCTTTTTGTCACAGAGTCCGCCAAAATCCAGACCGGCGCCGGCGGAATGTCCGTCAACCACGGCTCGATCGCAAACCTGACGCTGGAGTGCGGCGCCGGCGCGACCAACCTTTCGGCTGCCCTGACCGGGACAAACCGTGTAAACGCACTTTTCGGCGCGCTGAATCTGAACTTGGATGGAAACAAAGAGGACTATACGGTCTCCTTTAACATCAGCCTCGGCGCCTGCTTCTACAACGGAACGCAGATCGCGCGCAACGGCACATTCGGCGAGGGCGCGACCCGCGTCGATATTTCCGGCGGGCTCGGCATTATGCACGTAAACGTCGGCTGAGAGCGGAAAAGGAGTCGCACATGCAATATAAACGTATTCAAAACGTTCTGTTTATCCGTCCCGAACGGGGTGAGGAACTTCTGACCGTCCTCAAAACGGCTTGTCTCGAAAACGGCGTAAAACTCGGGCTTGTGTCCGGCATCGGCGCGACGGACGACTTTACGGTCGGCTGTTTTGACCTTTCCGCCAAGCGCTACGACGAGATCCACAGGACCGGCGCGCATGAGATCGTGTCCCTCCTCGGCAACATTACCACCATGAACGGCGAGTATTACGCGCACCTGCATTTGGCTGCCGCCGACGGCGAGGGCCGAATGACCGGCGGACATCTGAACCGTGCCGTCATCAGCGCCACGGGTGAGATCACGGTCACGATCCTCGACGGGGAAGTGGACCGCGTACGGGATGAGGCGATCGGCATCAACCTCTGGAAGCTGGACTGAACAGCCGGACTTGCCGCGTTTCAGGACCAGTCACGCTTTCTCCTTCATGGCATATACTGCCCGTGAAAGGAGGTCGAAAAACATGTTCCTCGGCAACAATAACTACTGGATCCTGTTTATCATCCTGATCCTTGTCCTCACCGACAATGGCTGCGGCAACAACAACGGCTGCGGCTGTGGCTGCAACAACTGAGCAACCGGACATAAAGGAAGCCGTCCCCGCGCGGGGACGGCTTCTGTGTTGTATCCGGTCTGGCTTACGGACGGCGTAGATTCGAAAAGTCCATGTTCTTCAAAAAATCGGCGATCTTTTGGAAAATGTAACGAAGGACGTTTACAAGGCGCATCAGAAAGTCGGGCTTCCATGCGTCCGAAATGCTGTCGGAATCCTCCGTCAGTTCGGACAGCGTACCGGTTTTCAGGTCGTATTCCAAATACTGCGGCAGTTCTTCCAGATCGAAGACCGAAAGATAGCCGTCAAAACTGAGCATTTCGCCAAAGACGGGGTTTACGGATTCGGGCATGCTGCGGTGCGCGAGGTTTTTAATAAACCAGGTGTGGTCGGGAAGAATGCCGGTCGAGGCGTCGATGTGTCCGTCCGGCGAAAGATACTTGTCCGTGCCCTTCTCCTTTGCGCCGCTGATGTAATCTTTGGAAAGCGAGCCGGTGATGGGC
>CAMVBD010000245.1 GCA_947165615.1 uncultured Clostridia bacterium
CCACCGTTCCCCAAAGGGGACGGCGCGGCAGGATCTCGTCCTCCGTATGCTTTTCGGCGGACAGCACCGACTGCCATTCGCCGATGCCCTGCTCCCAGAACTGCCGGGCGCGGGGCTCTTTTCCCGTGTACGACGGCCAGATATAGGCCGCTACGTCATACTGCTTCATAGGGTTCCTCCGATCAAAAGTCGCTTACCAGAACAGGTGTGTCAAAAAGTCCTTCAAATTCCGGAACAACTGCGCGATCCGCGCAAAAAAGGTCACAAAGGCGTTGTCCCCGCTGATCTTCACCTTGCATTCGATGGGCGCGGACTGTCCGCCGTAGGCGTTTTCCGCGACGACGCCGACCGTGTATTCGCCGTCGGCAAGACCCGTAAGGGTGAGGTCGATCGTCTTCTGATCGACGGCGCGGTAATAGGAGGGCAGCGTCCAGTTCTTCGCCACGGTCAGCCCGAGGCTGTTTTTGGCGTAGACGCGGTACAAAACGACCGGCATGCCGTCCTGAGATAAGGCTGCGGGAGCCGAGACCGTACATCCGCCGAAGGTCGGGGAGACTTTCAGCGCGGCGCCGTCTTCAAAGGCGGGCGCTCTGGACGCGGCCTTGCGCTTTGCGGGGGTAAAGTCGCGGTTGCTGCGGTCGGCGGGATTTTTGAGGATCTCTTGGCACAAAAGCTTTTGCTCGTTGACGTCATACCCGCGCAGACGCAGATTGTGGTCCTTGTCCGCCTCAATGATCCAACAAGAGGCGGTGTCGTCGGAGTCCGCCGGATGATAGGCGCGCAGCCCCTCGACCGTGAATTCGGAATAGTAGATGGCGCCGGTGCCGACGGCCGTAAACGCTCCCTGCCAAATGGAACGCGGATCGTTTAAGGGGTAGTGCGAATGGCCCGCAAGATCCACGACCTGCGGATACTGCCGGAGGATCGCCGAAAACCGTGTAATTCCCCAGCCGTCATAAAACGAACTGCCGTAGACGGTGTCGCGGACAGGCTCGTGGTGTATGACGAACACGGGTTTAGCAGGGTCCTCCCGGACGGCGGCGTCCAACTGCTTTTTGAGCCAAATAAGCTGTCCCGCGTCGTAGTGGATCGCATCCATGGACGAGGCGGAAACACCGATAAAGTGATACCCGCCGATGACGACGTGAAAGTCCGCGTCGTTGCCGGTCAGCGTCGAATAGTAGGCGCGCAGATCCTTGCGCTTCATTTCGTAGCCGTCGTGGTTTTTTGCGACGACGCCGAGAAAGCGCGTTTCGTCGCGCAGGGACCCGCTGACAGCGCTCCAAAAGGCGTCAAACTCCGCTTTTGACCATCAGCAGCGCGTCGACCGCGTGATAATACGGGTCGGCTTCCGAAACGCCGTAGGCGAGTTCCATCATCTTATGGATGCGCTCGACGTTTGAGACCTCGTTCTCCCGTATGTGCGTGTCGCTTGCCGCGACAAAGCGCAGAACGGGCACGAAATCATCCGGTCCCTCAGCGGATGCGAACAAAACGCAGCCAAGCGTCAAAACCGCGGCAAGCAGAACAGATACGGCTTTTTTTACGGTTTTCATGGTATTCTTTTTCCTTTCTTCCGCAAAAGCGGAACCCGGTCATTTTTACAAAACAACGGAATTTCCGGTCCGTGTCACCCGCACAGACGGCCGGCAAGCGCGGTGATCGCCGTCTCCGGCATCCCGGCTTTTGTCAGAAAGACTTTTGCGGCCTGTTGCAGATCCGTTTTTGTCAAATCCGCGTTTTCGTCGCCGATCATACTGCGGATCATCGGGTCCAGCACGTTTTCGACGATGACGCTATAGCGGGTCAGATCTTCCGTCTTGCTGATTTTATAATAATTGTTGTAGGTGATCATGTAATCCGATACAATCTCTTCATAACTCGCGCCGCACAGCGCTTCCAGCAGCATGCAAACAAAACCCGTCCGGTCTTTGCCTTCGGTGCAGTGTACAAGATACGGTCCCTCATGTTCCGTCATGCCGGTAAGACCTTTCACGATCTTCCGCGCGAAATCGGCGGAGGCAAAGTTCATATTCAGCGCAAGCGGGATCACAAGATCCTCCTGATACAGGGAAAGAAAAGCGTCGCAGGCGAAGTCTTCGGCTGAAAGGTAGCCCTCGATTTTTTCCTGCGTGTCGGCAAGGTCCACGATATACCGCACGCCCGCCGCTTTTAGCAGCGCGTCCACGTAGGTCGCGCGTTTGTGCTGATTGTCGCAGGGGGAGGCGGAACGGTAAAGGACGTCCGGCAGAATATCCCCGGCCTTTACGCTTCTGAAGTTGGCAAACGTCTGATCGTCCGGGTAGTCTTCCCGCGCGTCCGTATAGTGGATGTCGCGGGCGGCCTGAATGTCGGCAAACACGCCGTGTTCGTTCAGGGTAATGCTTGCGGTGTCCTCTTCGGACAGCCCGGCGACCGTCCAAAGGTCGTCGCCGTTGTTGATGGCGGCTTTGATGTAGTCATACCCGGGGTAGGCGATCAGCAGCGGGCTGCCGTTTTGCGTGTAATACCCGTTATAATAGGGGAGTCCCTCCAATTTGTACCCGTTCGAAAAAGAGACGGTCACGCTGTCGCCGTACAAAAAGCCCAGCGCGTTAAAGTCCTCTATCGTCATTTTGATGTAAACGCCGCCGAATTCCGGCTCGTGGATGACGCCGAGGTCCCGGACTTCCGGCGCGTCTTTTCCGTCTTTGCCGCAGGCGGACAGCAACCCCGTCAAAAGCATTGCAAGAAGCAGCGCGACGAGATATAAAACCTGCATTCGTCTTGACCTTAACATGATAAGCATCCCTTTTTCATATGTTCAATTACGCCATAGGCTTTTTCTCGGGGGCAGGCAGGATCGCGTTCGGAAAAATCAACGGCTTCCTTTTATTTTTCCGAAAACCGAAAGCAAAACGATTGCCGCCGCAATGCAGATGACGACCGTTACGGTCGTTTTGGAAAGCGTTCCCCGGCTCCACTGGATACAAAGCGCAATAATGCCGGAAATCAGAGCCAGGACGACGATCCCGGCGGCAACAGCCAAAACGATCCCGAGCGCGGAATGGTTTTTGTCGGAATCTTTTGTCCGGATCTCCCTGCGCCAATCGTCTTCCCGCATGGCGGCAAGCTGCGCTTCACAGTAGTCGATGGTGCTCTGTACGTCCGCGATCGGCGCAATCGATTTCAGCTGACGGACGGCTTCGCGGTATGTTGCGGCGGTACGGTGCCGCATCAGCCGTTCGGCGCCGGCGCAGACCTCCCGAATGCGACGGAGATCGGCCGCGTCCGCTTCGGTCTTTTCTCCGCAGGCGTCGCAGACCGCAAGACCTTCCTCTGGATTTATTGTTAGTGCCCCGCCGCAAAGGGGGCAGGTCGCATGCTTTGTCATAATCGTTTCTCCGCCGTTTTTCAGCGGCTTTCCTGTTTTATTTTCTATTATTTTACCATAGATTGGGGCTCCCGTAAAGTGGAAAAGCCGAAATCTAAACAAAAAAACACAAAACGATATAAATTATTCTTTATTTGTTCATTTTTGTATATCCTGAACAGAATCTTCTTCTGGTGGAACGCCTGATCCTCTGACTTGACAACAGCGGACGCGGCTGCGGATCTTTTCCGCGGCCGCGTCTTTTCTTTGCCGTGATCCCGATAAAAAACGAATTCTTTTGAACTTCGGGGACTTGACGGGATGCAAAACG
>CAMVBD010000246.1 GCA_947165615.1 uncultured Clostridia bacterium
GGCCGCCGACGCGCAGCTTCTCGTCCTCCGCCTTGATCGCTTTGGCGGTTGTTTCATATAGTTTGAAATAATCCTTCTGCGTTCCGGAGAAAAAACAGGAGAGATCCGGCTCGTTCCAGACCTCGAAATACCAGCTCTCCACTTCCCTCGCGCCGTAGCGATCAAGAAGGAAGCGGATAAAGCGGCGGATGTAGTCCGCCCATTCGTCAAGAGAGCGGGGCATCGTGATATTGGGATCATAGCGAAGCCCCAGTTTTTTGCCCTTTGCGAGCGCGGACGGCATAAACGAAAGCTCCACAAAAGGCTTTACGCCGATCTCCAGAAGATTATCGTAGATATCGCCGATCTGACGGAAATTGATTTCCCGGATCTTGTTTTTCCCCGGTACCGTCCTGAACATCCGGCAGTCGCCCATCCGCTGCACGGTCAGCATATCGTCGTCAAAGACGCCGTGGCAGCGAAGGTATCGGATCCCGAGTTCATCGTGGGCAAGCTTCACGTGACGCAGCATATCCGCCCGGTGCAGTAAAAAGGCGTGGCAGTTGCCGAGCCCCATTTGCCAGGAAAAGTCCGTCGGACGGACGGGGGCGTTCCGTTGGATCTCAAATTGCAGCATAGCGTTCACTCCCTTTGAAAATCTTTGCACGTATCGCTCTTAAAAATCAGCTCCAGCACGCGTCCGGCGGAAACGTCAAGGGAAGCGCGGTTCAGATTGCCCGATGCAAGGTCTCTCATTAACGCTTTCGTAACGCTCTTTGTGCCGGGCATGATGAGGTCGTTGCCCGCGTTGATCGCTTCCGCGCGGGAGCACTGCTCCGTTGCGTTCCAGTCGCTCATCACAAGGCCGTCAAAGCCCCATTCGCTGCGAAGGATATCCGTGAGCAGCTCGCGGGTATTGCAGACGTGTTTTCCGTTGACGCGGTTATAGCTCGACATCACGGTCCACGGTTTTCCTTCCTTCACCGCGATCTCGAAGCCGCGCAGATAGATCTCTCTGAGGGCGCGTGGAGAGACGTTGGCGGAAACGCCGGTGCGGTTATCCTCCTGGTTGTTGCAGCAGAAGTGTTTGACCGATACGCCCACGCCGCCCATGCTCTGTACGCCGCGGGTCACGGCGGCGGCCATTTTGCCGGAAAGGATGGGGTCCTCGGAATAGTATTCAAAATTCCGCCCGCAAAGCGGGTTGCGATGGATATTGAGCCCCGGCGCAAGCCACACGGAAACGCCGATCTCCAGCATCTCCGTACCGATCGCCTTGCCGACCTCTTCCAGCAGTCCCGTGTTCCAGCTCTGGGCAAGGACGGTTTCGCTGGGCCACGCGGTCATATAGCGGTAGTAGACCCTGCCGCCGGAGGTCAGTTTTTTGAGGAGACCCTCGGTATGCCTGAGCCATCCCCAGCGCCAGTCCTCGGGCAGGCCGTTTTCATAACCGGGCAAACCGTTTTTCGATACGGAGACGATCGGCAGGACGTTCAGTCCCGCAGGCCCGTCGGCCAGCACGATATTCGGCACGCCCTTTTTCAGGAGCTTCGTGCAGGTGCGCCCTGCCGCGCCCATGACGTTGTTAAACGCGCGCAGGGCGTAGCCGCCGCCGGTGACGAGCATGGCTTTTTCACGGTCGCCGAGCGTTTGGAGCAGGCGTTTAATGCGGTCGCTTTCCGGTTTTCCTTCTGTTTTCCGTTGTACGGGCCAGAGCTTTTCTTCTTTCAGCGCAAAACCGCCGCAGGTCTCGTTTTCAATTTGTACGGCATATTCTCCCGCTTCAAGACAGAAGGCTTTTCTTTCTTCGTCAAAAATAGCGATTTTCTGCAGATCAAAGGGAACAACGAGCGTTTCACTCTCGCCGGGCTGTAATTCTTTTGTTTTCGTAAACGCGGCAAGGCTGCGCGGCTCGTGATCGAATGCGCCGTCCGGCTTTGCGATAAACACCGGAACGGTCTCTTTTCCGGGAAAGGAACCCACATTCTTTACCGTGACGCGCAAACCGTTTTCGGTGGCGGCGGAAACTGTTTTCTCAAATCGCGTATAGCTCAGGCCGAAGCCGAAGGGAAACCGCGGCGCGATCCCGTTTTTCTCGAACCAGCGATAGCCGACGTAAATGCCTTCGGTATACGCTTCGTTCTCAAGATCGCCGTTCCTGCTGCCGAAGGTATCGGCCGCCGGATAATCCGCATATTCTTTCGCCCATGTATCCGTGAGCCGCCCGGAGGGGCAGACCTTGCCGGTCAGGATCTCCGCGAGTGCGTTTCCGCCCTCCATGCCGCCCTGACCGAAGAAGAGCACGGCGTCCACGCGGACCTCGTCGAGAACCGAAAGGTCGATCACGCCGCCGCAGTTGAGCACAAGGATCAGCTTTTGATAGTGTTCGGACAGCGTTTTCAGGCTGTTCCGCTCCACGTCGGACAGCAGATAGTCGCCCTTTTCCACGCGTCGGTCGCGTCCTTCGCCCGCCTGACGGGAGAGTACGTAAACGGCGGTATCGGTTTCATCCGTCAGTTCATCCGGCAGCACGGGCGTGCAGGCGGGAAAGGGCATCGGGTTCTCGCCGATCTTTATAAACATCTGCATGGTGCGAGCCGGGCCGTAGCCTTTGATGGAATCCTCCACGCCCTTTCGCCATGCCGCGACGTCAGACTTGTATTTTTCCTCGAAGCGGTCCATCCACAGCGTCGTAGGAAACGTGAAACCGGCGCTTCTGAGCCCTTCCTCAATGGAAACGCTGTGCCGCTCGCGCACGTCTCCGCTGCCGGAGCCGCCCTTGACGGTCATCCGGCTGCCCGGTCCGTAGAGCGCTATATTTTTCGGAGTCATCGGCAGAACGCCGTCGTTTTTTAAGAGCACGATCCCTTCCGCCGCGGCCTCTCTTGCCAGCGCCCGGTGCGCTTTTTCGCGTTCGGATTCTTTTGGATCGGTCGCGCCGAAGGTCTGAAAGCGCTTCATTCCGTTACCTCCACGATCGCCTCGGCGTCCGCAAAGCCTTCGCTCTTCGCCCTGATCCTGATCTGTCCCGCTTTTTTCGCGCGGAACACCGCCAGCGCTCTGCCGCGGTAGGTATAATGCGTAGATCGATCAAATACTTCGTCCGTTTTGGTCAGAGCGCTGCCGAAGCCTAAGAGCGCGGCGTTTTCGGCCGCGATCTCCACGGGCTGTTCGATATACGGCTTGATCTCACCGTTGTTATCCGTGAATTTCACGGGCACATAAAAGACCTCACCCGGTTTTACGGCCTGTTTTTCCGGCTGAACGGAAAGCACAGTCTCTTTGCCGCCGGTTTTCAGTTCACTCCGTGAAAGCGCCTCGCCGTTTTCGTCCAGTGCTTCGGCGCTCAGCGTTCCCGCTTCGTAGGGCAGGCGGAAGAGCGCCTTGCAGTCCTTCACCGCTTTCGTCCCGATCTCTCTGCCGTTCAGCGTAAGGCGTACTTTTGCGGCGGAAGCATAAACCTCCACCGTCGCCGTTTCGCCCTCAAAGCCGTGCCACGTCCAGCTCGGCAGGGCGTTGGTGAACTGCCAGGCGCCGGTCACGGGCGTTTCTTTGGCATGGTTTAAGGGCCGCACGCCGATGTACGGTGGCTTTCGCAGTCCCCACACCACCTGCATAAACGCCATCTGCGCCAGCGGCAGTCCGGTAATGTCAATCATACCCTGCCCGGAAACAAGCGGAAGCCCCTTGTAGGA
>CAMVBD010000247.1 GCA_947165615.1 uncultured Clostridia bacterium
TCGAGCTTCCAGCGGGTGACGAGGTCGCGCTCTTCGACGTACCGCGCCTGCGTCGTGCCGCGGATCGTCCCGGGACAGGGAATATCGATGGCGTCGTCGGCAAAGTTGACCTGCACGGCGTGCACGTCGAAGACCTTCCCGAGGTCGACGGTCAGCCACTCCGAAGGAGAAGCTGTCGCCGCACGCCACCACGTCCGCACGTTTTCTTCCGTCGCTTTCGCGGGCTCGTGCCCCTCGGTAAAGGAGGAGGCGACAGCGGTTTTGCCGACGCTTAAGAGCATCCACGGCGGGTTCCGCCACGGGTCCTGACGAAAGCCGGAGACGGAGATGGGCCAGTCGCCGTAGCGCTGGTTGCAGAAAAGCTCGTTTTCATCGTCGAAGCCCGCGGGCCAGAGCCCTACGCGGCGCTCGAAATTGTGGTTTACGCTCACTCGGGAGGTCGCCGTGTGCCAAAGGTTGCCCTGTTCGTCCTGCATTGTGCTGCCGTGTCCCGCGCCCGGAAGAAAGCCGCCGGGCTTATAAGAATAGGGGTTGTTTTTTGCAAGGGTGAAGGGGCCCAGCGGCGCGTCGGAGACGTAGACTGCGTCGGCGTAGGTGTTATATTCCGTCCCCGGGCAGGCGTACTGCAGAAAGTATTTGCCGCAGTGCTTGTCCATCCACGCGCCCTCGATATAGGGACGGCGGGTGAACATCCCCCGGACCATGGGCTTTAAGTGTTCGGGGATCATCGACGGGTCCACGCCCTGCGCCCTGTGGAAAGCTTCGACGGCGGCGTCGACCTCGGCGTCGGGAGCGGGCAGAATGCTGTTGTCCTCCCCGATGCGCTCAAAGCCGAGTTCATACGGGCGGCCGTCGATCAGCGCCGTTTTTTCACCGACCGGAAGCATCGTTCCGGGGTCGAGCTCCACACCCCAGATGGGCGTACTGTTGGAGCAGCCCCAGTAAAAATAGACTTTTCCGTCGTCGTCAAAAAAGAGATTCGGGTCCCAGAACGGGAAATTGCCGGGGACTTTTTCGTATGGGCCGTTAAGGATATCCCTTGTGCGCCAGCGGTCGCATGGGGTATCGTTCGAGGACGCGCAAAACCAGACCCAGCCGTCTTTGACGCGCACGTCCGGGGCGTAATCGTAAAGCGGAAGCTCCTCGGGGAGGCGGCGGCTCTCCCAATGGACGAGGTCGTCGGAGACCCAGACGCCGAGCGTCATAGAGGCGAAAATGTAATAGCGCCCCTCAAAATAAATGAGCGAGGGGTCCGCCGCCTCGCGGCAGATCTTCATCCCGCCCCCAAGGCGCGGGTCGGCGTTGAACTGGTAGCGGTAGGGAACGGGAAGCGGATTATACAGGTAGTTCATAGCGGTGTTCTCCTTTTTCTACGGTATAGGTTTCGCCGTCCGGCAGGGTGATCTCAGCGGGGACGGGAACGGTGAACGTGAATATGAGTTTGTCTTCTTTATACGTCCATTCGCTCTTCACCGTGCCGACGGGGGACGCCCAGCGGGCTTTGGCAAAACCGAGCGCGGGGTCGGGATTTGGCGCGAGGGTCAGGTTTCCCCGGTCAAGACGAATGCCCGCAACGCCCGAAAAGAGCCAGCCGGAAACGGCACCGTAGGCGTAGTGGTTCAAGGAATCATGCGCCGTGCCGTCCTCCCGCACGCCGTCCCAGGTCTCCCAGACGGTGGTGGCGCCCTTTTTGACGGCGTAGAGCCAGCCGGGACAGGTTTCGTTCAGAAGCAATCGATAGGCCGTATCCACATGGCCGTGATCCGCAAGGACCCGGCAGAGGTCCGGGGTGGAAAGGAAGCCCGTATTGAGGCGACAGCCGTTCTTTTCCACGAGGGCGGCAAGGTCGTTGACGGCGGCTTTCGCTTCTTCGCCCTCCAGCAGGCCGAAGGCGACGGGGCGCACGTAGGCGCACTGACGGTCGGAAACGACTCTGCCGTTTTCGGTACAGGCAAAGCGGTAGGCTTTTTTCGCGTTTTCGGCGACGGCGGCGTAGTATTCCGCGTCTTCCGCTTTTCCGAGGACTTCGGCGATTTCAGAAAGGACGCAGGCAGAACGGTAAAAATACGCGGTCGCCACTTCCGGTGCGCCCGACATGGCGTTTTTCCGCAGGGCGAGCATGTTGTCGACGTCCGGCTCGCACCACTCCCCGAAGTGGAAACCCGTATCGACGAGCCAGTTCTTCCACGGGTTCTTCTCGTTTTCGGGACGGGTCTCTTTGGCGCGGGTCTCACAGAAAGACAGCCAGCGCGTCATCATATCGTAATTTTCTTCGAGGATCTCTTTTCTGCCGTAGGTTGTATACAGCGTCCACGGCACAAGGACGACGGCGTCTCCCCAGCCTGCGGACCCCTGCAGCATCATGGAGATCTGACTGCGGGAATCGATGACCGGCGCGACGTTGGAGACAAGGCCGTTTGGGGCCTGCGCAAAGCGGCACTCGCCGAGCCACTTACGGTAAACGGGATAACAGTCGGCCAGATAAACGGCCGTCGGCGCGAAGACGGCGGCGTCGCCGGTCCAGCCCGCGCGTTCGCGGGTCGGGCAGTCGGTGGGGATATCGCAGAAATTGGAGCGCATGCTCCAGAGACTGTTCAGGAACAGGCGGTTGACAAGGGGATTGCCGCAGGAGAAAAAGCCCGTCTGCGGCATTTCGGAATACACGGCGATAGCGGTAAAGGCGGCGTTTGAAAGGTCCGCGTCCGTTTCGATCTTTGTGTAGCGGAAACCGAAGAGGGCAAAAAACGGGTGATAAACGTTTTCGCCGTCCTTGCAGATATAGGTCACCTTCTGCGGGATGCCGCCGTTTTTGTTGCGCTCGCCGGGGTCGAAGTTTTTTTGCGTAAAATTGCCGTTTTCGTCGAGCGTCTCGCCGTGCCAAAGGGTGAGCGTCTGCCCGGCTTTCGCATGCAGGCGCAGTTCGACATATCCCGCGAGGTTCTGTCCGAAGTCGACGAGCGTTTCGCCGTTCGGGGCGGTGAAGAGTTTCCCGGGAAAACGCTCCTGCTCGCGGATGTGAACGCTTTCGGTGGGCGCGAGATTTTCAAAACTGAAGTCGCGCACCCTTACGCCGTGCCAGCCGGTCACCGTTTCTTTTCGCGCGTCATAGGTCTCACCGAGCTCGAGGTCGTTTTCACGGACGGGTCCGTTCTCAGAAGCTTCCCACGTTTCGTCGGAGACAAGAACGGTTTTTCCGTCGGCTACGAGCCCGCAGAGCAGAGCAAGATCCTCGCCGTAGTAATTGTTCAGTCCGTCGATGCCCACGTTGCCGCGGTACCAGCCGTCGCCGAGGACGACCGTCAGCTCGTTTTCACCCGGGATGAGCAGGTCGGTCACGTCGTAGTCCTGCACGGTCAGGCGTTTGCGGTAGTCCCCGACTCCCGGCGCGAGACCAAAGTCCCCCACACGTTTTCCGTTGAGGAACACCGCGTACAGCCCGTGGCAGGTGATTTTCAGGGTCGCGCTGCCCGCCGCATCAAGAAAAAACCGGCGGCGCAGGTAAGAGGCGGGCTGACGGACTTGGGGATCGTGGGGCATTTCGGGGTCGATCCATTTTGCCTGCCGGAGCAGGGAGAGAGCAGCGGTCATGTCTTGTTCCTTTCCGCGAAGAACTTCGCGCTCAGTTCGATGCTTTTCAGGGGATCGCCGTCGATCCAGTTTCTGTGTGTC